>DAORCZ010000036.1:6301-15455 GCA_035345735.1 Pseudomonadota bacterium
TCGCTTTTGCGCTGGACCAAGAGCGATGTCCCGACGGAAGAGCTGCCGATCGAGCTGACGCTGGCCGCCATGCAAGAGGCGGGTGTGGGGCAGGCGCTGATCTCGGCCTGGGCGGCTCCAGCGGGCCCGATGATCAGCAACGACGAAGTGGCGAGCTTTGTCGCGGCCGGAAGCGGGCGTTTGGTCGGGGTCGGCAGCGTCGATATCCGGCGACCGATGGCCGCGGTACGCGAGATCCGGCGCTGCATCCGCACGCTGGGTTTTCGGGCGATTCGCATCCTGCCCTGGCTGTGGGAAGTGCCGCCCACCGATCGCCGCTTCTATCCCATCTATGCCGAGTGCTGCGAGCTGGGCGTGCCCTTCTGTACCCAGATCGGCCACACCGGACCGCTCATGCCGTCTGAGGTTGGGCGACCGATTTATCTCGATCAGGTGGCGATCGATTTTCCTGAGCTGGTGATCGTTGGCGGCCACATCGGCTACCCCTGGACCGACGAGGCGATTGCCGTCGCCACCAAGCACAAGAACGTCTACATCGATACCTCGGCGTACACCGCGGCGCGCTATCCGGCGGCGCTGGTCGAATATCTGCGCGGACACGGACGCAAGAAGGTCCTGTTCGGCTCGAACTACCCGATGATTTCGCCGAAAAAAGCGCTGACCGGACTCGATCGACTGGGACTGGATGAAGAGGTGCGGGCGCTGTTTCTAGCCGACAACGCCCGCCGGGTGTTTGCGCTCGACTGAGCGCGCGGGGGGAGGGAGCGAGGGGAGGAAACGGCGAGGGCCTAGAAGCCGCCCGACGGGGTGACGCACAGCGCCCAGCCACCGGCGACACCGACGGCATCCCAGGCAGCGTGGACAGCCTGCCACTCGGCGCCGCAGCGACCGTATAGCAGCTCGGCGGCGCGGGCGGTGGCGTAGCGGGCGGCTTGGAAGTCGCTCGACCGCGTCAAGAGCTTGCTGTTGGCGTAGTAGAAGATGCGCATCGCCTTGTCGATGCCGATGGCGTTCACCACCGACGGGCTCTTCATGCGCGGGTGACTTCCGCCCTGCGACATCAAGTAGAACGCCAGGTTGGCGATGCCGCTGTTGAGGTGCACGCCGCCGTTGTCATCCATGCCGATGTAGCGCTCGGCGTAGAAGTCTTTGCTGCTCATGTCGATGGTGGGGTTCGACATGCTGCGCAGCGCACCGCCGGGGATCGGCAAGAACGGGCCGACCACTTCCTCGCCAATCTTCCAGGTCTTGTCGGTCGGGGCGTACGTCGTCGGCGGGCCGGCCGCGCCACCACCGGCGGCGACCCAGGCCTCGGCCGTCGCGCCCATGATGTCGGACATCGCTTCGTTGAGCGCGCCCGACTCGTTCTTGTATTCCAGGTCCGAGGTCAGGTTGGTGACGGCGTGCGACAGCTCGTGCGCCGCAACGTCGAAGCCCAGCGTCATCTCTTTGAGCAGGAAGCCAGCCAGGCTGCCGTTGCCGTAGATCATGATGCTGTAGGGCGCGCCGACCCACGCCGCATTGCCGCCATCGCAGGCGCCGGGCATGACCTCAAACGTCGCCATCACCGTCGAGGTCAGCTTGGCCCCCATGTTGTCGTAGCTGTCGCGGCCAAACGAGTGTTTGTAGAACCAGTAGACGTTGCCGCTGTTGTTGTAAGCGCGCAGACCAGGCGCATCCATCGTCGTGCCGCCCTCGCTGATCACCGGCTTGCCGGGCAGCTCATCGCCGGTCTTGATGCAGGTCTTGTCCATCGTGTAGATGTCGCGGTTCAGCGCTTCATAGATGTGCGAGTAGCGCTCGACCACCGCGCCATCCGTCGCCGAGACAATGAGCTCTTCGAGCACGCGGCCCTTGCTATTGAAGTACTCGACGACCGCCGAGTAGACGAGGCGCGGCGTGCCGTGATCGATGAAGATGGCGAGCTCGGGCGAGCCGTGAACGCGGCTGGGCGTGCTGGGCAGGGCCAGGCCGCTGAGCGCGCCCGCGATCGCCGCATCGCCAGCCAGCCCCGGGTGGAGGTCCAGCGTCAGGTCCGGGGTGAGCGTGCCGAGGATGGCTTCGACGGCGTAGTCGCGACCGAGCTGAACCACCACTTCACTGCCAATCACCCGCAGATCAGCGTGGCGCTGCTGCAGGCGCACCAGGCGACGCCCGGCGTCATCCAGCTGATTGCTGTGCAGTGAAAACGAGGTCAGCGGCGCCAAGCGATAGCTGCTGCGCAGATCGCCGAGGAGCACGCTCTTGGCGAGGTGCGCGGCGCCGCTTTCGACATCCATGCCGGCCGGCATGGTGGGGCCGGTGTTCAAGCGACCGCCGAGGAAGGTCGGCGTGCCGTTGTCAGAAAGCGTCGCTTCGTCGAAGCCAAAGCGGCTGTAGGCTCCGCCGCGGCCATGGTCGGTCGCCGGGGCGCCACAGGCCAAGAGCGAGAGGCCCAGGACCAGGCCCGAGCAGCTGCCGAGGAGGGAAAACGTCCGAGAGAGAGTCATTGCGGGCTCCTTTTGCGGGGGAGGGAACGGTCTCGCCGCGGGCCAGACGACACGCCCGCCGGGGGCGGGACAGCGATGTGGGCGGATAATGGCGAAGCTCCCGCTGAAGAACAAGCGCGGAGACGCAAGGAGTCGATGGGAGGAGCCGCGAGGAGCGGGGCGAGGAGCGGGTGTTTGACGGGCTTCTGACGAGGCTAGTAGTACGGGCGCGGCGGCGGCGGCGCGAAGCGGCCGGGGAAGGGATCTGCGGCCTCGCGGCGAGCCGCCTCGTCGTCGAGCTCGGAGTTGTGCGGGGTGGACAGCGGCCAAGCGGCACCGCGCTCCATGAACAGCGCGACCCCAATCACGCCGACGTGTCGGTCGCCAAACTCGGCGGTCTGGCTGGCGTAGGCGTCGCGCACCGAGCCGAAACGAAAGGCGGCGATCTCGGTCATGTTGCGACGATAGCCATCGATGCGCAGCGTGCCGTAGGGGGCGGCCAGGTAGCCCCGCTTGCCAAGCCCAGCCGGCCGACCATCGATGACATCCAGGCCATCGACCGAGGTCACGACTTCAAAGCGCTGGGCGGTGCGGTTTTCGATCTCGATCGAGTAGCGCTGACCGGCTTCTCCGACGAGGAGCACGCGATCATCGACGCGGTAGGCCGGCAGCGGCTGCCCGCCCTCATCGACGACCCGGACGGTCACGCCGCCCCACAGCGAGCTTTCGGTGCGACCGGCGCGCAGGGTGCGAAACAATGGCTCACCGGGCTGGTAGCGACGCAGAACATGACGGCGCTGGGCCTCGGCACCGGAGACGTCGTTGTAGTGCAGGCTGGCGACAAAGGTGGGGTTGTCGCTGTCGCGCTGAAACGGCACATCGCGCACCGGTGAGTAGCGCGTCTCGCCAAACGTCGTGCCTAGGCCAGGTCGTTCGGCAGGCACCTCACTGCGTCCTTCGGCCATGGCGCTGGGCGCCGCGCCGGCCGTCGAAGCCGACCGGCTGTCGCCGCCACTGTAGCCGCTGTAGTCACTGACCGGCGCGCTCTTGGGCGCCTGCTGCATGATGCTGCTGTGGCACCCCAGGATCGCAAGAGCCGAGGCCCCCACCAAGGTGCGAACCCGACCGGCCAGTCCAACCAGCGTGAGCGACGAGGAGAGCGAGGAGTTCATGGGCGTTGTCCTGTGCTGCGTTTGGTCGCCTAAACGCTGCCGCCCGCCCCGGACTTACACCCGTAGTGCAAGAAATTTGCATCTAGTGGCGACGACTGGGGAATTCCCAGCCGGCCCGCCGCCGACCTGCTCTGGCGCTTACTTCCCGACGCAGATCATCATGCAGAAGGCGTTCTGGGTATCGCCGGCCATCGCTGGTGGACAGACCGCGCTCAGCCGCACGGCGCTCTCGCCCAGCAGGGCGCCGCTGCTGTTGTCTTCAAAGCGCACCTTCAGCTCCAGCTTGGCATCCAGCGCATTCACGCCCAGCGGCGTCGGGCAGACAAAGCTCGGGATCGGCGTCAAGAGCTCCCACGGCGACTCGGCGGGGACGCGCTCGCTGCCCTCGGCGGTGAGGACGCGCTGGCGGCTGCCGTCGGCCCCCAGGCGATCGATGTAGCGTCGGGCCTTGACCCGCTGCTCGGTCTGATTGCCCAGGATGCGGTACAGCGTCCAGATGTGAAACCCGCCCTGCGCCCCGCCGGCTAGCTGCACCTGCATGTCGTCAGAGAGCGGCAGGTAGTGGAAGGCCATCGGATCACTGGGGTCCAGCGTGCCTAGCTCGACGGTCCAGGGGCCGGGTTCGCCCGAGCCACCGCAGGCCACCGCACCGCTCAGCCCAACGAGCAAGATGCCCCACCCCAGACGGGCGCGTAGCCGCGAACGTATCCCTTTAAGATGAAGAAGAAGTGATCGGTTCATACGCGCTCCTCAGCAATTCTAGGGGGTTCCTCATGCAGGGTTTTCATCGCTTGCGTCCTTGGGCACTGCGCTCCTTTCGTCTTCCCATTGTAGTGAGGCGCTCGGCCGGCAGGCTGCGCCCGCTGGCGGCGTCGCTGGTCTTGGCCGGTCTGTGGCTGACCTTAGCTGGGCTGGCCGCTGCCGCACCGCCGCGCTGTCCCAACTTGGCGTTTCTGCTCGACCAGTCGACCTCGATGAACCAAAACCCACAAGGCGGCATCGAGAGCGATCGCACCAAGACGAAGTGGGCCATCGCCACGGCCTCGCTAACGGCGCTCAACAACAACATCACCGGTCGCCTGCCGCTTTCGTACACCAACTTCCCCCGCTACAACGGCACCTGCGTCGCCTACGACACCTTTCGCGTGCCGCTGGGCTACAAGAACCAGTCGGCGATCAACAACGCGATGATCGAAAATCCGTTTACGACCGGCGCGACGCCGATGTGCACGGCGATCAGCAAGCTCGCGGACGAGATGGCGTTTACCGATCCACAGCGTCCGAACTACATCCTGCTTCTCACCGACGGCGCGCCCGATGCTTCGTGCTGTGGCGCCAATCCGGTACAGGCGACGGTCGATGCTATCGCGGCGGCGGCCAGCCAGACCCCGGCCGTCAAAACCATCGTCGTCGGCTTCGGCAACCTGCCGCCGGGCGAGCGCGACTCACTGAATCGCTTGGCGCAAGCGGGTGGCGTGCCCAAGCAGGGCACCAATCAGTACTACGAGGCGACGGATGCCGACTCGCTCAACAAGATCCTCAACACCATCCTGCACACCCTGGTCGTGGGCGACGCGGGCGGCGGCCTGCTGTGTGAAGACGGCTGTTACGCCACGCCCTGCCCGACTGGCCAGGCCTGCCTCGCCGACGAGTGCAAGCCCAACCCCTGCACCACCCAGACCTGCCCCACCGACCAGACCTGCGTGTTCACCAGCCAGGGCGCGTCGTGCTTTGGCGTCTGCAAGACCCCCTGCCCGCTGCGTTCGCGCTGCTTCAACGGCGTCTGCATCCCCGACGAGTGCAGCGGCCCGTGTGAGTCGGGCTTCTCGTGCTACATGGGCGTCTGCGAGCCGGACTCGCGCTGCGACAACGTCATCTGCCACACCTCGCAGGCCTGCATCGAAGGCAAGTGCGTCGACAATCCCTGCCTGTACACCACCTGTCCCGAGGGCACGCAGTGCGTCGACTTCACCGGCATGTGCATGGCGCCCCGTCCCCCCGGCTTCAACCAGACGCTGGGCGGCTGCCAGTGCCAGCTTGGTCGCGATAGTCACGCGAGCGTTCTCGGCCCCCTGAGCGCCCTCCTCCTCTGCACCGCCCTCCTACGCCGCCGCCGCCGCACCTAAGAAGGTGTTTACAAATTGATTCCCGACTCAAAGCCCAGAGGCTGGGGCCGCAGCGGATCTCGTTTTTTCGGCGCCCCGACGAAAAAATGAGTCCGCGTCCGCGGGGGCCCCAGCCGTGCAGCCCGGTCGTGATGAGGTCATTCGCAGCCTAATATGTAAACACCTTCCCAGCAGCCCCCCGCCTGCCCCCCGCTCCCGCCTGAACTGAGTGCTCGTAAGTGCTGAAGATCCCTGGCATCTCCGCCGCGTCGGCCACAGGTTAATCCTTGACGCCCCACAGGGCCTTACACAGAATGCCCCTGCTCTCAAAGGAGACTGCCATGAAGACCTACCTGCGTACCCTTCCCTTACTCGCCCTTGTCGCCGCTCCCGCCGCTTCCCTGATGGGCTGTTCGCCCGACGCGGATGCCGACCTCGATCTCGATACGCTGCCGCAGTACAGCGTCGAGGACGAGAAGGCCGACAAGGCAGGAAGCACGACGCAGGTGGTCTGGATTCGCCCCCTGCCCGGCCCGGTGGCCTGCATCATGCCGCCCTGTCCGACGGCCGAAGTGCGTCAGGTCAACAGCACCAACGTCGAGCCGATCTATCGCTTCGACTGGCGCGGCCTCAAGCTGACCGCAGCGCAGGTCAAGGATGCCGAGGCACAGCGCGACGGCATGCTGATGTCCGGCAAGTACACCAAGGCCACCGCCTACGGCCAGACGGTGACCGTGATGCAGGTGTCGCGGGCGGGCCTGCAGGTCAGCAATGCCTCTAGCGACAACTTCGACTCCGACCGCTACTACTCGGTCAAGGCCAACACCACGGTCTGCGTCAAGGAACCCTGCCCGACGCTCACCGCCCAGCCCCTGGGTGGACCGGCGACGTCCGCGGTCAACTGGACCGGTGTCGAGCTGAAGCGACTGCAGCTCTCGCAGGCTGAGAGCGCGACGCTGCTCAGCGAGATCAAGGCCGGCAACGTCACGCTCAGCGTGACTTCGACGCCGAACCAAGTGGCGCAGGTCAGCCAGGCCTTCCGCCCCTTCGGTTCGCCGACCCTCAAGTAGCTCCGTCCTCCCCTCTTCCCCCCAAGCACTCCGCAACGCTCTTGACTTATCCTCTCGGATCGAGAGGATAGGTGCTCGCTTTTCTGGTGATGTTCGTAGGCCCGAACCGCTCACCGTGCTCGCTCAGTCGAGCGATTTACCCACGACCCCACTTGAAGGAGTCACCTCATGGCCAAGACTGATTTTCGAACGGGCATCATCGGCAAGAAGCTGGGCATGACCCAGATCTTCGCCCAGGACGGTCTACGCGTTGGCGTCACCGTCGTTCACGCCGGTCAGTGCGTCGTGCTGTCGAAGCGCACGCCTGACAAGCACGGCTACGCCGCGGTGCGCATTGGCTACGGCGAAAAGCCGGTCCGCCTGTGCAACCGCCCCGAGAGCGGCGAGGTCGCCAAGCAGAACCTCAAGGTCCCGCGCTACATCCGCGAGATCCGCCTCGATGCCAAGCAGCTCGATCAGTACGAAGTCGGCGCGGCGCTGCCGCTGTCGAAGATCTTCAAGCCCGGCACCTACGTCGATGTCGTCGGCACCAGCAAGGGCAAGGGCTTCCAGGGCGTCATCAAGCGTCACCACATGGCGGCGTCGGTGAACAGCCACGGTTCGCACGAGTTCTTCCGCCACGGCGGCTCGATCGGCTGCCGCTTGACCCCCGGCCGCGTCCACAAGGGCAAGCGCATGACCGGTCACATGGGCGATGTGCGCCGCACGGTGCAGAACCTGGCGCTCATGGAAGTCCAGGATGACACCGGTCTGCTGCTGATCTACGGCTCGGTGCCGGGTGGCAAGAACGGCTACGTCACCGTCCGCAACGCCATCAAGCGCACCGGTGCGGTTCGTCTGGGCGAGGGTGTCGAGGACACCAAGGCCAAGAAGGCCGCCGCCAAGAAGCCGGCCGCCGCTGCCAAGAAGAAGTAACCAGCCGCCATGGGATCGGCAGGCACTCTCCGTGATCGCGCCGGTCGCCACGATCACTTCTACGAGCGAGCGCGCAAGGAACGCTTTGCCGCTCGCTCGGTCTACAAGCTCCTGGAAATCGATGAGCGCTTTCACCTGGTCCCGCCCGGGCACAAGGGACTGCGGGTCCTTGATCTTGGCTGTCGGCCGGGATCGTGGCTGCAGTATGTCGCCCGGCGGACCGGGGAGAGCGCTCAGCTTGTCGGCCTGGATCGCGAGCCGCTTTCGATCACCATCCCGCACAGTCGCATCCTGGTCGGCGATGTCTTTACCGTCCCGCCCGAGACGCTGCGCGGCGAGCTAAGCGGCTTCGACCTCGTGCTGTCTGACATGGGGCCGGATACCTCGGGCATCCGCCACATGGATCAGGCGCGGTCGGAAGCGCTGTTCGAACGCGCGCTGTGGCTGGCTGAGCAGCTCCTCGTACCGGGGGGACACTTCGTCGGCAAGCTGTTCCAGGGCCCGGACTTCCCCAACCTCCTCCGCCGCTGCCGGACCGGCTTTGGCGAGGCCCGCGTCGTCAAGCCGCAGGGCTCGCGCAAGGACTCGATCGAGCAGTACATCGTTGCGCTGCGCCGTCAGCTACCCGCTGCCGTCGCGACACCGTCGATTCCGTAGATATTCGGAGGAGGGGGGAAGGGTGTCCGTAGTTCTGCGGGGCGCAGCTACGCCGTGACGATGCGGCGAAGCTCGCCGAACTCTTCGCTGACCGCGAAGCGCAGCATGTCGTCGACGTAGCGCTCGCCGCCCACGCCCTTTTTGCGCAGCATCGACAGCGCGCTGCCGATGTCCGAAGTCAGCACCAAGCCAGCGTGGTGGCTAGCCAGCATGATCAGCTCGGTGATGCCCTCGAAGTCGAGCGCCGCTGAAGAGCACTCCATGGCGTGCGGCAAGAGCTGACCCTGCAGCTTGCTGGGGATGGCGCGCTTGATCCGCGCGGCCTCGTTGGCGATCTGCTTTTCGGCGTAGCCGATCGGCGTGTAGCTCGGCACGTACAGGCGCACCAGTGCACCGATGACCAAGCCCAGATCGTACGGCGTCAGGCTCAGCGGCAGGAGGAGCTGACTCTGCACCAGCTTGAGCAGGCCACCCAAGAGGAAGCGCTGCTCAGCCTCGGTCGTCCCCTGCACCAGCGAGGTGCTGAGGATGATCGTCGGGTGTTCGAGCGGCTCCAGCGTGCACAGCGGCGACTTGCGGCCGTCTTCCTCGGTGCGCTGGGCCGCCGTCAGGTACATGTCGAACTCTTCGATACCCAGCTGCGCCGCCAACTTGTTGGCGAGGTCGCGCAGTGGATGCCCCCGCGGCGGCAGGCGCTCGCGGCGATCGACGCCCAGGGCCTGCAGCTTCTTGTTGTCGCCGGCGTAGAGCTTGGCCAGCGGCTCGGC
>DAORCZ010000036.1:15555-20317 GCA_035345735.1 Pseudomonadota bacterium
GCCCCCAGGGCCGTGGCATCCCGCGGACGCTCGCGCAGGATCGGTCGGAAGCGCGACGCGGCACGATCCAGGTGAATGCGCATCGACGAGACATCGGACTGGCGGTTGTAGAACTTGGCCAGCTCGCCAATCGCCGGCAGATGCATGGGATCGCAGTCGACGGCCTGACGCAGCGCTTCTAGCGCACCGCGCGTGTCTTTCTCTTGCTCGCACAGCGCGGCGATGCGGTGGTAGTAGGCGATGCGCTTGCCCTTGTCATCGGTGTACTTGACCAAACGACGCAGGATGGGCAGCGCGCCCTGCAGCTTCTGCTGCGCCAGGAACAGGTCGGCGACCTTGCTCAGGGCCAGCATGTTCTGCGGCTGAAGCTGCAGCACGCGGGTGTAGTGAATGATGGCGCGACCGGCATCGGCCAGGTGGTCCTGGTACATGTCGGCAAGCAGCAGGTGCAGCGCCACGAGCTGCGACGGACGCTGCTCCGACTTGCTGTAGCGCTCCAAGAGCTCGGCGGCTCGTGCCCACTCTTTTTCGTCGGTGAGCATCTTGCCGAGAGCATAGAGCGCCGCCGGATGCTCGGGCGTATCGGCCACCGCTTGCTCGAGCTCGCGACGGGCGCGGGCGCGATCGCCGAGCGGTCCCAGCAGGAGCTGCGCAAGCTCTAGCCGCAGGTTGCTCTTCTGCGCGGGCGGATCGTTGCTGTTCTGCAGCCGCTCGTTGAGCAGCTCGCCCAGCGCCTTCGCCGTCTCGGGCGACATGGCCTGGCTGTTGTACGAGACGCGCAAGCGCTCGAAGGCCTCATCGCGATCCGGTAGCAGGCGCATGCCCGCTGCGAAGGCGCGACGGGCTCGCGCGATGTCCTTGAGCAGCTCCTGGCTGACGACGCCGGCCAGCATGTAGTGCAGGTAGCGCTCGCCGGGGTCGTGCAGGCTGGCGGCCAGCGCTTCGGCGACATCGGCCACCGTTGCGAATTCCTGCTGGCCGATCGCAAAGTGCAAAAGACCGCGCAGCGCCGGCAGCAGATCGGGAACGGCCTTGAGCGCGGCGCGATAGGCCGTGATGACCTCGGGGGCGGGCCGCGCCGCGGCAATCGCAGCCTCGGCCGAGTGGGTATGGAACACGCCCGCTGAGCGGGGATCCCCGTGCTCATAGCCGGGCAGATCGCCTGCCGCTGCACACAGCTCGGCAGCGTTCTTCGACAGCGTCGTGAGCTGCAGCGAGTCGCCGCTGGAAAGCGCGGCCGCAAGCAGCGAACGCAGGGCCGGCAGGCAGTGGCGATCGCGATAAAGCGCCAGCCGGAAGTCGTTCTCTAGCTCGTTGGCCAGCGTCGAGGCGTCGCCATTGCCCTGACGAACCAGCCGCTCGCGCAGGCGGGCGCGATCCAGGCAGATGTGCACGCCGTAGGCGGTGTCGGTCGCGGTCAGGCCCATCTGCTCGTACAGATGCACCAGCTCGCCCCACTGCTGCGCGGCGATGAAGCGACGCTCAAGCGCGCGCATGGCGGCGTGGTTGTTGGTGTCGAAGGTCAGGACGTTGCGATAGGCGGTGATGACCCCTTCGCTGTCGTTGCGCTGGGTCGATAGGCGCGCCTGCCGCTCGTAGGCACCGACTCGGGTATTGACGTCGGTGGCTTCCTTCAGCTCGCGCGCGGTGAAGGCATCGAGCTCGCTCATTTGTCCAGCGGCTTGATAGGCGCGCACTAGGCAGGCCTTGGCCACTGGATGGCCGGGACGACACTCCAGCGCTTGCGTGAAGCGCTCCGCAGCACGGGCCGGGTGACCCTGCAGCTCTAGCTGCTCGCCCGACAGAATCAGCAGGGCATAGCGACGGTCGGGATCCTGCTCGACCTGAAGCTCGTGCTCGAGCGAATCAAGCGCGTGGCCGGCCCGCCAGGCCGTGACGAACAGCGTGTCTTCCAAGCCGACGAGCGCCGCATGATCGGGAGCAAACTGACGCAGGTGCTTGTAGGTCTGCAAGGCACTCGCGGCGTCGCGCGCTTCAAACTCTTGCGCTGCCCCCAGACGCAGCGCCCACAAGAGCGCTTCTGGGCGACCGCTGGCCCGCTCCATGCGCGTGCGCAGGCCATCGAGCACGACGTGAACCAAGGGACTGTGGGCCAGCTGATCGGGGGGCGTGCTGAGCGCCCGCAGGTGCAGGGCGCTGAGTGCCGGCCCGTAGCCCGGCTCGGCCAGGAGGGCGCGACGGAGGCTGTCTTCGACGGGCCCCAAGCTGGTCTGCACCGTCGTCTGGTGGCCGGCGAGCAGCAAGCCGCGCGCATACCACAGCGCCGGAATCCGGCTGCGCAGCGGGGTCTGCTCGGCTTCTACGGCGAGTACGTTGGCGACGCTCTCTGCCAGTCCAGCGTCGCCGGTCAAAAGCGGAGCCAGCGCCGAAAGCCGCCAGCGAGTCGCCGGAGACAAGCTGCTGACCGAATCGGCCTGACGCAGGAGCACGGTGGCCGCCTCGTTGGTACGGCCGGCCATCGCCAACAGCCGAGCCGCTTCCTCGCGATAGCTGGCCTGCAGCTGCGCCTGCGCCCGTGGCATGTCGTCATCTCGACTCTCGGCGGCAGCCAGCAGCAGGCGGGCCGCTTCGACGACTTGGCCGTCCGCAAGCAGCTGCTCGCAGAGCAGCGTCAGCGCCGGAGCATAGTCGGGAACGAGCTGCACCGCGCGCCCCAGCTCTGCGAGCGCCTGGGCCTTCTGCTCCGGTCCGATGGCGGCGCCTTCCGGCGAGCCCCGACGGAGTCGGGCATGACCGGCGAGATACTGGATATAGGCGGCACGCTCTCTCGGCAGGCCGCTTGTCGCGCTGTACAGCGCAAGCAGATCTTCCATGCGCCCCTGCTGGAAGCAGATGCGCTCCAGCAATCGCAGGGCAAAGACGTCGACATCGATGTCGGCGGCGGCGGCTTGCCGTAGCGACTCGAGGAGGGCGGGACGGGCTTCATCCAGCAGACCTCCCCGGAAGGCCGCTTCACCAGCCGAGGACAGCGCCAGGCTACGCTGCAGCGGATCGCGCACCACCTCCGAAAGCTTGCGGAAGGCGGCCGCGGCACCGGCATAGTCGCCGTTTTCTTCGTGGCTGAGCGCCAGATCTTCGGCGAGCAGCCAGTCGCTCGGCTCGCTGATCTGGGCCAGCTTGGCGGTGCGCTCAGCCCCTGAGCTGAGCAGTGCTAGCTGACGGGAGATCGCCTGTCGCAAGCCGCGCGGTAGACGCCCGGCGAGCAGGCTCTCGTAGATGGCCTGGGGCGCG
Source organism: Pseudomonadota bacterium (assembly GCA_035345735.1). Lineage (GTDB taxonomy): Bacteria > Myxococcota_A > Polyangia > Palsa-1104 > JAEUJZ01 > JAEUJZ01. The sequence goes on from DAORCZ010000036.1 coordinate 18,808, forward strand.
AGCGGGCTGGCCTTGCTCAAGCCAGCGCTGGCTCGGCCGATCAGGCGAATCAGTCCCAGGCTGGCCGACAGGCAGCTGCCGCCACTCTGTGCGAGCAGGGCCTGGTAGCGTCCCTGGGCCTGCGTATCGCGACCCGCTTTTTCATCGTGGCGCGCGCGCGCAATCTGCAGCGCAGTCCGCAGGGGTCCGGCCAGGCTCGGCTGCTGCAGCAGCGCATCGAGCGCCGTGGCCGTCTCACTATCGGCCTCTTTGGCGCAGGCGACATCGCACTGCCCCAGGGTGGCCAGCACCATCGCGGCTTGGCCGGCACTTGACGCAGCATCGCCGCCCTGAGCTTTGGCCACCGCCTGAAAGCTGGCGCTGGCATCGATCAGCTGCCCCTGCACGCGCTGCAGCTCAGCCCGAACCAGCGATAGGCCTTGGGCTTCGGCTGACGAGCTGCGCTCGCTCTCGCGATCGAGGTAGGTCGTCGCTTCGTCGGGCTGCGAGGTGGGCCCGGCCCACGACAGCACGCGACGCGAGCCACGCAGAGCCGCCTTGAGCCCAGCATCGGCTTCACTGGCTGCGCGATAGCGCTCCATCGCATCGCCGGTCTCGCGCAGGGCTTCGGACTGCCGCGCGGCAGCCAGGCCTAGGCGGGCGCGTCGCTGCGGTTCGCGATCCTTAAGCCCCTCGCGCTCGGCATCGAGGATGTTCTGGAACTGACGGCGCAGGGAGGCTTCGGGCGCACCCGCAGCGCTCGGCCTGGCCAGCGTTGGCAGCGGCAGCTTGTCGAGGGCCGGCAGCGCCAGTCGGCGAGGCGTGATGGCCTGTGCCGCACGGCTGGGTGCCTGCGCCGCCGCCACCGAAGCCGGGGGCTCGACCGCTGCTGGACGAGCGACTGGACGCGGCGGGCTGACCGGCTCGGCAGGTGGCGCGACCGGCGCTAAAGGAGCCGCAGCCGGGACGACCGACGGCGCAGCCACCGCCACTTGGGGAGCGAGGGGCTCTGCAGGTGGGGTTGGCGAGGCCGGTGCCTCGACTGCCTTCCCTGCGACCGCGACCGCTGCGGCGACAGCCACCGCTTGCGCCACGCCAACCCCAGGAGGCGGAATCGGATCGACCGCAGCGACGACCGCCGGACTGGAAGCGGCCGGGGCGGCTGGCTCGGCCGGAGCAGGAGCAAGCGCTTCAATCACCGCTTGGCCCACCGGCTCAGGGCCGGTGGAGATCTCGACCTGAATCGCCAGGTCGTCGTCCTCGTCATCAGGCGGCAGGCTCGGGGCACTCGGTGAGAGGCTAGGCGTTGCGGGGACCGCAGCCGGCCGAGCGATCGGCGATGGCGCCGGCTCCAAGCCACGCCGGACCGCGTCCAGGGCCTCGGCAGGCGGAGCCACCTCTGGCGTCTTGTTCGAGTCGGCGATGGCGAGCGGGGCGGACGGAATCGGGCTGCGCTTCGACGGGCCAGGGCTGGCTGTGGCCTCGACCACAATGTTGTCGTAGAAGTCTTCGTCTTCGGCGGCCGGGGCCA
>DAORCZ010000037.1:0-9136 GCA_035345735.1 Pseudomonadota bacterium
GGGCCGAGCCTGCGTGATACGATGGCCTGATTTCCCATGCGGCGCTTGGCAGGCCTTAGGCAGCTGTTGTGTCTTCTGACCTGCATCCTGTGCCTTGCCGCCTGCGGCAGCCATCGTGCTCCGCCGCGGGCGCAGGCCGGCGTGCTCGATCTGCGGAGCTGGGACTTCGAACGCGACGGCATGGTGCGACTCGACGGAGACTGGCAGTGGGCCTGGGAGCGCCTCCTGCCCCCACGTGCACTCGGCTCGGCCGCGCAGTCGAAAGACCCCATCGACACCTTCGCCTTCCCAGGCATCTGGAATGGCAAGGTAGTGGCCGGGAAGAAGCTGCCCGCCCACGGCTACGCGACGTTTGCTCTGCGCATCCTGCTGCCGGCCGCTGGCTCGTACGGCATCAAGCACAAGATGGCCAGCGCCGCCTCGGTGCTGTGGGTCAATGACCGCATCCTGACCAAGGCGGGACACGTCGCCACCAGCCCCAGCGAGTATCGCGAGCACGGCATGGCGCAGGTCGGCTACTTCGATGCCACCCAGCCGGTCGTCGACCTGACGCTGCAGCTCGCCAGCTTCGGCTTCTTTCGCGGCGGGCCGCGCGCACCGATGCTCTTTGGCACGGCGCAGCAGGTTCAGCGGCAGCGCGAGCGGGCCTTGCTTGGCGAGATGGCGCTCGCCGTCTGCTGCATCAGCATCGGCATCCTGCAGCTCATCCTGTTTCTGCTCCGTCGCAGCGAGCGCGCGCCGCTGTACCTTGGCGTCTTCTGTCTGCTCTACGCCATCTGGGGGGCACTGCAGGGCGAGCTGATCCTGACGCAGCTCCTGCCGCAGGTGCCCTATGACTGGATGCGCAAGCTGGAGTACGTGCTGCTGTCGCTGATGACGCCGATCTTCCTGTGGTTCTTCGACAGCCTGTACCCCAAGGAAGTTCCGCGCGCGATGCACGGGATGGCCTATGTGCTGTTCGTCTGTTTTGGCGTCACGGTGATCCTGACGCCGACGCACATCTATACCCGGCTGCTCATCGCCAACCAGCTGTCGACGCTGCTCATGCTGCTCTACGCAGTTGTCGTCATGGTGCGCATCGTGCGTCGTGGATATACGGATGCTGGCCTGTTTGCCTGCGGCTTCGGCGCGTTTGGGGCAGGTGTGGTCTACGACATCTTCAGCATCGTCTCGCAGCCGCTGTCGATCCTGCCGGCCTCGCGAATGTCGGTGCTGGTGCTGATCCTCCTCGATGCGGTGATCCTGGCCCGCAAGAGCGCGCGCGCCTACGAGACCATCGAGCAGCAGGCCCAGGCCCTGGAGCGCATCAGCCGCGCCTACTACCGCTTTGTGCCGCAGGCGTTCCTGCAACTACTCGGCAAGCGCGACATCACCACCGTCGAGCTGGGCGATCAGATTCAGCGCACGATGACCGTGCTATTCGTCGATGTCCGCGGCTTCACGGCGCTGTCCGAGTCGATGACGCCAGAAGAAAACTTCACGTTCATCAACCGCCTGCTGCGCCACTTGGGACCGCTGATTCGCGACCACCATGGCTTTATCGACAAGTACCTGGGCGACGGCATCATGGCGCTGTTCCCCGAGCAGCCGGCCGATGCCCTGCACGCCGCCTGTGCGATGCGCAAGACGCTGCGCCGCTTCAATGCCAGCCGAGTCGCCGGGGGCCAGGCGTCGATCAAGATCGGCATCGGCATCCACACCGGCACGCTGATGCTGGGCACCGTTGGCGAACCCGAGCGCATGGATGGCACGGTGATCGCCGATGCGGTCAACACCGCCTCACGCTTAGAGAGCCTGACCAAGCGCTACGGCGTCACCATCCTGGCCAGCGCCGAGGCCATCGAGAAGTCGGGCTTCGCCGAGAAGTACCCGCTGCACATTCGCCTGATCGGCCGCGTGCGGGCCAAGGGCAAGACCAGCGCGGTCGAGCTATACGAGGTCTTTGACGACGAAGCCGTGGCCGCCAGCGACAGCCGCAGCAGCCTGCCACCCTCGGCCCACTCCGGCCGTGCCGCCTCGGCGACTTCGGCGCCATCGGCCAGCTCATTTCCGCCCAGCGAGACCGGCAGCGACTCTGCCGACACCCTGCGCCTCAAGCAAGAGAGCCGCGGCGAGTTCAGCACCGGCCTGCAGCTATTCCAAAGCGGGCAGTTCGCCGAGGCCCAGCGCATCTTCGCCGAGCTCGCGAGCCTCAACCCACACGACCGACCCGCCGCCTACTACGCCCATCGCTGCGCCGAGTTCGTCACGCACGGCGGCCCGCCCGACTGGGACGGCATCGAGGCCCTCACCGAAAAATAGCGCCCGCGACCGCCCGGTGCCCTCCTACTAGCCCCCGATTGGCCCTCCGCTGGCCCTCCGCCGACCCTCCGCCGACCCTCCGCCGACCCTCCACTGATAAGACCTGGCTTGCGCCGCGGGCCGACTCTGCGATAAGTCGGCAGGATGACTGGGAAGATGCCGCCGCAGGCGGTGAAGGGAGCCGCACAGAGCGCGCGCTGCTTCAGCTGCCACGCTCCGGTTGCCGAAGGGGTCGAGATCTGCGAGAGCTGTCGTACCGCGCACGTGCTCAAGGTCGATCTCGAGTCCTTAACTGGACCGCCGGGCGATGGCCTGCTGTCCGACGACGACCTCTTGCTCCCGAGCTCGGCCGGAGCGGCGCTGGGCAATGCCAGCGAGCTGCCGTTCTGCGGCCGATCCGCCGAGCTTTCGCAGCTCATCGAGCTGGTCGAAAAGAGCGTCCGCGAGCAGCGGCTGCGCTGCGCCTTGGTATCTGGCCCGGCGGGGGTTGGGAAGAGCCGACTCCTGCGCGAGGTGGTGCGGCTGTGTAGCGACCACCTGGGTCTGTCGGGCGATCGCGTGCTGGTCGGGACGCTGCTCGGTAGCGACCTGCCAGGCGAGGCAGCCCTGCCGCTTTCGGCCTTCCGCGAGCAGCTGCGGGCCCGCTGTGGCATCGCTGGCGACGATGCACCGCAGACCGCGCGCGAAAAGCTGCAGCGCACCTGTCGTACGCTGCTGCCCCCGGTGCGGGCCAGCGAGGTCGCGCAGCAGCTCTCCGAGTTTCTTGGACTCTCCAGCACAGAGATCGGCGGCACTCCCGATCTCGATCGCGGCCCGCGTAGCGCCGCGGTGGCCGGTGGCCCCACGCAGGAGTCGCGAAGCTACGCCGCCCTCAAGCGCTTCCTGAGCGCTGATGCCGCGCGCGCCCCGCTTGTCCTGCTGTTCGACGGGCTGGAGCACGCCACTCACGAGACCATGGGCCTCCTGCGCTATCTGACCGATAGCCTGGCCGATCTGCCGGTGTTCCTGGGCGTCTTCGCGCGGCCCGAGTTCAGCGAGCGTCACCCCGACTGCGTCGCGGGGGCTCACGGCCTGACCTGCATCGATCTGTCGCCGCTGTCCGCCGAGGAGTCGGTCGAGTTCTTCACGCTGGCGATTGGCAGTGAGGTCGCCAGCCTGCCGCCGGCCGCGCTGCGACTGGTCGAAAAGAGCGAGGGCTCGCCGCGCGCCCTCGTCGAAATCCTGCGCGTGCTGGTCGACACCGAGATCCTGACCTGGACCCCGCTGTACTCGCCCGATATCGCCGATGACGAGCCGACCGGAGGCGTGCCGCTGACGCCGCAGTTCGATCTGCCGCGGCTGCAGGATCTGGAAGACAGCCATGCCAGAAGCCTCGACCTGCATCGCTTGGTAGCGCTGCGTTTTGCGACGCTGCCTGCCGACTGGCAGCGTGTCTTAGAGCGGGCCGCGGTGTGCGGTGAGCACTTCTATCTGGATGCCCTGCTGATGCTCGGACGCTGTGATCGCGCGGCGCGATCGCTGCATGACGAGGGCGATGGTGCCTTCGACCGCTCGGCGCTGTCGGAGGATGCGGATGGGGACGCGGGGGGCGCAGAGAACGGCGATCCCGAGCTAGCGAGTGATGGCGACCCGAGCGGCGAAGAGGCGGTGAGCGGTGAGGCGGGTCTCGATGACAGCGCCGATCGCAGCGCGCTATCGGCCACGCTCGCGCAGCTCGTCACCCAGGGCCTGCTGCTCCCTGTGCCCGACAGTCGGCTACGTGGTGAACGCGGCTTCCGCTTTGCGTACGCCCCCTGGCGCGACCTCTGCTACGAGCGGGTAGCCCCGACGCGCAAGCGCCGCTACCACCGCCTGCTGTCCTACTGGCTGCTCTTGCATCCCGAGCGCGACAGCGAAGAGATTGTCGAGCTAGTGGCGCGTCACCTAGAGCGAGCCGCACGCGGGGCCAGCGCCGCCTATTTCTATCACCAGCTCGCCACGCGAGCCGGGGCGACCGATCAGCTCGCGCGCGCTTCACGACTTCTTCTGCGCGGGCTGGCCTGCCTGGCGCAGGGCGATATGGGTCTGCGCATCGCGATGTGGCATGACCTGGGCGCGATCTTTGTGCGCCGCGGCGATCTCGACGCTGCGCTGTCGGCCTACGGCAAGCTGCTGCGCCTGTCGCATGTGCTGGCGATTCGCCCCCAGCGCGCTGCCGCCCACTACGCCATCGGTCAGATCTATCGCCACCGCGGCGAGCTGCCGTTTTCGCTCGACTACCTAAACCGCGCGCTGACCGACTTCACCGAAGTCAACGATCTGGCGGGCATCAGCGATGCGCTCGACAATCTGGGACAGGTGCTGTGGCTGCTCGGGCGAATCAACGAAGCCCTCGATCGCACGGCCCGCGCTCTTGAGCTGCGTCGTCGCCTGGGCGACCGCCGGAAAGAGGCGATGTCGCTGTTGCACATCGGCACCTTCGAGCTGCATCGCGGTCTGATTGATCCCGCGCTGAGCTGTTACGAAGAGGCGCTGCGCAAACACGACAACGATCCCGAGCTCTTCGCCGCCTGCCAGGAGGCGCTGGGCAGCGTCGACCTTTTGCGTGGAGATGTCGCCGCCGCGCAGCAGCGCTTTGCCGCTGGCCTGTCCTGCGTCGAGGGTCGGCCGGGCAGCCCGATGTACGCGGCGCTGCTGGCCCGCCTGGCCGAGGTGGCCCTGGAGTCGGGGAACGCCGAGGGTGCCGAGCCGCTCCTCAAGCAGGCTCGCGAGGTGGCGCTGCGCAGCTCCGAGCGCCGGCTTTTGGCCGAGGTCAAGCGCCTGCAGTCGTACGTTCACCTGCGCAGAAACGAGCAGCGCGAAGCGCTCGCCGCCAGCCAGCAGGCCCTCGACTATGCGCAAAAGAGCGGCGTCCGGCACGAGATTGCGCGCGCTCTGCTGGCGCTTGGCGAGGCCCACGCAGCGACGCTCTTCGACGAGACGATCGAAGGTCAGCACCCGGCCTGGGACTGCTTCCGGCGCAGCATCACGCTGCTGCGCGAGGTCGGCGATCAGGCTGAGCTGGCTTTTGCGCTGTATCAGATGGGGCGCCTACTAATCGAGCGGGGCCGCACCCAGCCGGCGCGCAACACGCTGCGAGAAGCGCTCGACATCGCGACGCGCCTGCGCTTGGGCATCGCCTACGAGCTGCAGCAGATCCTGGCCGAGCTCTAGCCGGAGCGCGGCGGGCTGCCCGCAGCGACGGGACGACTGCCGATCGACGAGTGCACTCTTCCTTTTAGTCGTCGTAGTCCGAGTCGTCGCCCACCGGCCGCTGCAACGCTGCCGTGTAAGCCGCAATGGCGGCGTCTTCGTCGCCGTGTGCACTGTCGTGGCTGGGACCGCTGTCGCCAGAGTCCTCTTCGCGGCTTGGCTCGCGCGGCTCATCGCCCGCCTCATCGCGCCCGCCGCGGCCTTCCCGGCGCCGGCTGCGCCCGCTCTCGGACGACGAGGGCCGACCATGCGAAGCGGAAGCGACTTCGTCGTCGCCCAGCCACAACGGCTGCGGCAGCGGCCAGGTCTGGACCTCTTGCGCACTCTGCTCCAGACTCGCACCCGCTGCGATGCGACCGGCGCGATAGAAGAGTGCGTGCAAGCCCAGGGACTCGTTGCCGTAGTCGCGCGACAGCAAGCCGGCCGGCAGCCGTCCACCGCGCTTGCGGGCCTGAGCGATGCGGCGCTGCGCAATCAGCGTCTGCCGTAGGCGCTCGACATCGCGGCGAGCGACGCGCAGGCGGATGCACAGCGGGCTGATGATGGCATCGATGCGTCCCAGCACATCACGCGGGGCCGTCGCATCATCGAACAGCGCCGACAGAGCCGGCGCACACAGGATGGCGAGCAGTGCAGCATTCGAAGGCGAGTCCCCGACCTGCACCCGCTCGTCGAGCAGCATGAGGTAGGGATCAAGCGCCATCGGCTGCAGCCGCAGCATGTCGGCGACCTCGGGCAGAAGCAGCGACAGCAAGCCCGTCTCGCGCAGGAGCACCATCGACTCACTCGCGGCGGCTCCGCGCAGCAGGCGATAGATCTCTTCTAATACACGGGGCGCCGGGCTCTTTTGGATCTCGGCGTGGTGGCTGATCATCGCGCGGTAGGTCTCGTCTTCGATGTCAAAGCCAAGACGAGCCGCAAACTTCACCGCCCGCAGCATGCGCACCGGGTCCTCGCGGAAGCGCAGGTTGGGATCACCTATCGTGCGCAGGTGGCGCTGCCCTAGATCGTCAAGCCCACCGACGTAGTCGATCACCCGGCCGCTCTCTAGGTCGTAGAACAGGCCGTTGATCGTGAAGTCGCGGCGCCGGGCATCTTCTTCGGCGGTACCAAAGACGTTGTCGCGGTACAGGTAGACGTCGGAGTCCCCGGCCGGAGTCGCGCCGCCCGGTCCCTCGGTGGCCTCGTCGTCGTCGCCCTCGGGCCGGGCTTCGCCGGGCAGACCGGACTCTGCGGTGGGCGGACGAGGGTTCGCGCGGAAGGTCGCGGTCTCGATGATCTTGCGACCAAAGACGATGTGAGCCAGGCGAAAGCGGCGGCCGATGATGCGGCAGTTGCGAAACAGGTCGCGGATCTCAGCCGGCGTGGCATCGGTCGCGACGTCGAAGTCCTTCGGCGTCCGCGCCAAAAGAAGGTCGCGCACGCAGCCGCCCACCAGGTAGGCCTGATAGCCATTGCGCACCAGGTGGCGAATCACCTTCTGGGCGTCGAGGTCTATGTGCTCGCGAGCGATGGTCGGGGAAGACATGGGGGCACAGGGTCTAGTCGGCGTACGTATCACAATCCCGCCGGTCAAACAATCTCCTCGACGAGGAGACTCTGTTATTCTGCGACCGGAGTCGCCCCCCGCCATGCCCCCGCGCCCCGCCACGCCGGCCTTGTATCGCGAGATGACCGACGCACTCGGCCGCCTGCTCCGTGTGCCGGCCCCGCCGCAGCGCATTGTGTCGCTGGTGCCGAGTCTCACCGAGCTTTTGTTCGAGCTCGGCTGCGGTGAGCGTGTCGTCGCCGTGTCCGACTACTGTGTCGAGCCAGCCGCCGAGGTCGCGGGTAAGCGACGCATCGGGGGCCAAAAAGATCCCGACCTGGCGGCCATCATCGCCCTCGCCCCGGATCTGGTGATCGCCAACAAGGAAGAAAACCTGCGACGCGATGTCGAGCGCTTAGACGAAGCGGGCATTCCGACCTTTGTCACCGACGTGCGCACCGTTGAGGCAGCGCTGCAGCTCCCGACCACGCTCGGCGTGCTGTGCGGCGCCCGCGTGGAACAGATGGAAAGGATGCTGCTTACGATGACGAACGGCGTGAGCACCGCCCGCAGCCTGGCTGCCAGCTCGCCGCGCCGCCCCCGCGTCGCAGTCTTGGTCTGGGCCGAGCCTTTCATCGCCGCCGGGCCCGACACCTATCTGAGCGCCGTGCTGTCCTGCCTCGGCGCCGACAACGTGGCGGCCGAGCTAAGCAGCGACCGGCGTTATCCCAAGCTCAGCGGAGCCGAGCTCTTGGCACTGCACCCCGAGCGCCTACTTTTGCCCAGTGAGCCGTATCCCTTTTCCGAGTCGCATCGCGTCGCGTTGCAGAGCGAGCTCGGCATCCCCTGCCACCTGATCGACGGCCCGGTTGCCTGCTGGTACGGGCCGCGCACGGCCCGCATCCCCGAGCTTCTGCCCGCGCTTCGCTCCTAAGCCCCCCAGAGCGAAAACGAAACGCCAGACTACTTCTTCTCCGCGGCCCCGAGCGAGCTCTCGATATCGGCCCAGCCCGAGGCGGAGTCTTCCTGCCAGGTCGGCGAGATCTCGCTTGCCGAGCCCGGCGCAGCCTCGCTGTCCGATCCGGCGGCCTCGCTTGCGCCCGCGGCCTTGGCCAGCGCGGCAGCCAGCGGCAGCTTGTTGCTGAAGCCCTCGCCGCCTTCGGGAACAGGCATGGTGTAGCTGCGTCCGCGCTCAAAGACCTGATCGCAGGCGGCGCGGAAGCGCTTCCACAGCGCCTCATTTTCAGCTTTGGGTGCTGGGCCAATGCGCTTCCAGTCGCCCATCAAGCGCTTGACCTCGGACTCGGCGGCGTCCTGATCGACGTCGTCCTTACCCGCCAGCGCCTCGGCCTGCTGGCACAGCGCGTCCTTCTTCTTGGCGTTCTCGGCGCGCTCCTGATCCTGCTCGGCGAAGACGGCGCCCCGCCGCTCAAAGAACTTGTCGCAGGCGGCACGGAAGCGCTGCCACAGCGCCTCGTTCTGATCTTTGGGCGCCGGACCGATGGCCTTCCAGTCGCTCTGCAGCGCCTTGATGGCCTCGCCGGTGCCCTTCCAGTCGTTCGAGTACTGCAGCGACTCGGCGCGGATACACAGCGCCTCTTTGCGCTTGGCGTTCTCGGCGCGCTCGCTGTCGAGATCGGCGTAGTGCTTCTTCTGCTCGCCGTGGATCTGATCGGCGGCGGCCTTGAATCGCGTCCACAGCGCCTCGCCCTGCTCGCGCGTGGGCAGAAGCCCGACGGTCTTCCACTCGGCCTGCAAGGCCTTGAGCTGATCCGACACCGACTTCCAGTCGATGCGCGGTGCGCCCTCGGGTGCAGCGGGCGGCGCCAGCGTTGCCAAGAGCGCCTCGATCCGCTGGCACAGGTCTTCCTTCTTGGCCAGGTTGGCGGTGCGCTCGGCTTCGCTGCCGGCGCGCAGCTTGTCATAGATGCGATCGCCCTGATCTTTGAAGCGCTGCCACAGTGCCTCGGACTTCTCTTTCGGAGCCGGACCGACCTTCTTCCACTCGGTCTGCAGCGCCTTGAGGACATCCAGCACGACGTCGTTTTCTAGCTCCGCGCCGCGCTTTTCGACCTC
>DAORCZ010000037.1:9236-20291 GCA_035345735.1 Pseudomonadota bacterium
CGCTGCTGCAGTCGAGTGATCGCTCGCTCGAAGCGCTTGCGCAGCACGGCTGGCGCCTCACCGGGCACACCTCGCCACTCGCCGCGCAGGGCCGCGATCACATCATCGACATCGCCATAGTCGGCGGGATCGTCGCTCTTGGCGGCGATCTCTAGCCGCTGACATAGGCTCTCGCGACGGTCGGCGGTAGCGGGCTTGGCAGCTTGCGCCTTCACTGCCGGCTGGCCGGCGGCCTTCGCCCCCCCCTTGCCCGCAGCCTTGGCGGGAGCGTCCTCGCTGACCAGGGTGATGCCCAGCCGCTCGCGAGCGGCGGTACGCAGGGCCTTGGTGCGACCCCGCTGCGCGATCTCGGACAGCAGATCGCGAGCGTTGATGCGCGAAAGGACGCGCATCGCCAGCTCTTTGGGCAGATCCTTGGGCAGCTCGGCCAAGAGCAGGTCCGAGAGCGCCTCTTCGTCGCGCAGCTTGTCGATGGCCGCGCTCCGCAGGGCGGGGTCTTGGCAGCGTCGGGCGATCTCGGCGAACGAGCGGGCCTCACGCAGCCGCTCGAACGCCATATGGCGAGCCTCGCTGAGCCGAGCGCGACAGACGATGTCGCACAGCAGCCGCTCGTCGCGCGCCGCATCACCGCTCTTCAGCTTCGCCATCGCCGCCGCCGCCTCACCGGCTCCATCGGCGTGCAGGACGGCCGAGAGCATCAGCTCAGCGGCCTTGTCCACCGCGTCGCGGCGCAGATCTTCGTCGGGTTCAGCCCCGGCGACCTCGATCAACAGCTCGGGGTCGTCGATCTTCTTGACCGCGATCCGTCGAACACGGACATCGCGGTCATGACGGGCAACCTGCATAAGCCGCGGCAGATCGTCCTCGGCGGACAGATCTTTGATGGCTTCCAGGCGAACGTTGGGGTCGCTGTGCTTCCACTTGGGTCGAAAAAGGTCAAGAAATCCCATGCCTTAGGGCTCCAGCGGTCCCACTGTAGCGCTGTTGCTTCCCGGAAATGAAGCGGGAAAAACGGCGGCAGGGGACCGGGGGCCAGCGGGCATCCCCCCAGGGAGCACGCGGGCGGGTCTTCACGACCCAGTAATTCGCGACAATCTTGAACCAGGCCAGGCAGGACAGCGACGAGCGGGCGGGGCCTAGCGCAGCAGGCGGCACGCGATGGGACGCGATCGCTGCGCGCGGGTCTGCTTAGCCCGCCGAGCCGGTGCCCTTGGTTCCCTGATCGTTACCCGTCACAGAGACGGAGCTAGAGCTGCTCAGCGTCGAGGAATCGCCCTGCGAGGGGGCGGCCCCAACCGGCGCAGCGCCAGCCAGCAGACCAACAAGGACAAACACGAGATGAATACGAGACAACGTGGACGAACGCATGGCCTTCATTCCTCTTGAGCACTCCACCCGCGGGTGAGCCACGCAAGCCAGCCTGTAAACAGGAGGGCTTCCACGCGGCTCACGATCGTGATGTTTCGTCGCTCGGCCGAAAATCGCGGGGACCTTTTCGGCCGAGCTCAAGTACGAAAACTCTTATAACTGCTGGGTCTGACAGTGCCAGCCAGGGCGGGGGCTCAGCGACGGAAAATTATTCTTTTCGGCCGCTTTTTTTCGGTGCGAAATGGGAGGCTGGCCGCTCATGCAGGGGTCTAACGTGCGACCCGGGCGGCGCGGTCTAAACTTTTCTTGGCGCGTGGATTTGCGGGAGGCGCTACGAGGCCAGGAGCGCGGTTAGGACGCGGACGAAGGCAGCGAAAAACGAAACGTGGTCTTTTCGCCGGGGGTGCTCTCGGCCTGGACACGCCCCCCGTGGGCTTCGACGAGCTGCTGCACGATATAGAGCCCCAGGCCGACGCCCTTGATGTGCCCATGTCGTGCGACGCCGACGCGAGCAAAGCGACGAAAGAGGTGCGGCAGATCGCCTTCGGGAATGCCGACGCCGTAGTTACTGACCGCGATCAGCAGCTCGTCTGGCCCCGGGACGACATCAACCTCGATCGGGCTCTCGGGCGTGCCGTACTTGATGGCGTTCGACAGCAGGTTGTCCATGACCTGGGCGATGCGATCGGCATCGACGTGGACGGCGGGCAAGCCGGGAGGAATCCGCAGCTCGAACGCGCGATCGGGCGCCTCGACGGCGATGCGCTCGACGCAGACCTGAATCAGGCTCGCCAGGTCGATGTGCGAGCGGCTGAGCGTGAGCTGACGGGCCTCCAGGCGCGACAGATCCAGCAGGTCACCGATCATGCGATTGAGGCGCCGCGCTGAGCTCGCGATCTGCTCCAGCGGCACACCCAGATCGCCGTCCTTTTTCCGTCGCGCAATCAACTGAGCGTTCAGCGAGATGGCGTTGAGCGGCTGCCGCAGGTCGTGCGCGATGACGGCATTCCACTCGGCCCGCAGGCGGTCGATCTGCTTGAGCAGGGTGATGTCCTGGAACACCACAACGGCGCCCTGGATCTCGCTGCTCTCGGCGGTCGTGATGGGGGCGGCGTCCAGCAACACGGGCACCTGCTCGCCACCGACGCGCTGCAGCGACAGCATCAGGCCCGATTCGTGCTGGCCGGACAGCGCCCGTTTGACCGGATGACGCCCCCCGAGCAGTGGACCGGACTCATCGCACAGCGGCAACTCGTCCGGTGCGCCGGGTGAAGACAGCTCAACACCGAGAAGCTCGCGGGCGTGACGATTGAGTTCGCAGCGCTCGCCGCTTGGCCCCTGCACCAGGGCAATGCCGACCGGACACTGATCCAGCACCTCGTGCAGCCAGCGCAGCGTCGCTTCGCGGGCCAGCTCTAGGCGTCGCCGCTCGCTGATGTCTTCCAGCTGGCCGATGCGATAGCGCGGCGCACCGGCGGCATCGAGGACGACCGAGACCGAGAGTCGTGTGCAGATCAGCGAGCCGTCCTTGCGGAGGTAGCGCTGCTCAAGCTGATAGCTGCTGACTTCGCCACGAATTAGGCGATCGAGCGAGCTCTGATGCAGCGGCCGATCCTCGGGATGGGTGAGGTCCAGGAAGACCCGCTGCAAGAGCTCTTCCTGCGAGTAGCCCAGCAGACGCGCCAACGCGGGATTGGCGCGAAAGATGACGCCGTTGGGGCTGACCAGCACCATCCCGTTCGGAGCCGCGTCGAAGGTCGTGCGAAACAGCTCCTCGGCCTCGCGCAGGGCTCGCTCGCTGGCCAGGCGGTCGGTGATGTCGCGCACGGCGGCGGCGGTGAATCTTCCGGCCTCGGTGCTGACTGGGCTTAGGGTGATCTCGACGGGGAAAAGCGATCCATCGCGGCGCCGGGCCTGCAGCGTCAGGCCGGTCCCCATCGGCCGAAAGCGCGGCTGGGCGACAAAGTTTTGGTGATGAATCACATGGCCTTCGCGCTTCCCCTCGGGGACCAGGACCTCGATGGGCTGCCCTAGGAGCTCGTCCTGGGTGTAGCCAAACAAGTCCAAGGCGCGCTTGCTGATAAAGAGAATCTGCCGGTCCGCATCGACGAGGAACAGGCCATCAGGAGCCGCCTCGGCGAGGCTGCGGACGATCTCGGATTCCAGCGGATTGTGTAGATCCACGCGGCTAGCGTACGGACTCTGGGCAAGGAAGGAAAGCGCTCAATCGACGCGAGCCCAGCCAGGGGCCGCGGCCGCGCTGCAGCTCTGGGGGGTGCGTCCTGTTCAGCCGGCGAGGGATCGAGCGGTGCTGGCGAGGGGCGCGCAGCGACGCAGGAGGTCGGGGATGCCGCGATTGGAGCTGCTGACATAGGCGATCGCGGTATCGGTCGCGGGGTCAGCAAACGCAACGGTCGAAAAGCCGCCGGCATGGCCGAAGCAGCGGCTGCTGCCGAGCCAGCCGTAGAAGTGGGGCAGGGGCCAGCCAAAGGCGAAACCCCGCCCCAGGCGGACGTAGGCGCCGAAGTTGCGGTCAAAGCCCGACGACTGCGGCGTCAGATAGCGGGCCAAGGTTGCAGCCGCCAACAGGCGCTTCCCTTCGTCGGTGACACCACCACGCAGCAGCATCTGGTAGAAGCTCGCGAGGTCGCGGGCAGTGGTGTACATGCCAGCCCCAGGGACCAGCGCAGTGCGCGCCGCGATGTGGTTGTTGACCTGCTCGAACTGCGCCGATAAGTCGACGCCGGCCAGCTGGAACGGACGCGGGCCCTGCCAGTAAGTCTCGGCGGCCTCACCGTCGTAGCGTAGGCGCAAGCCGGCCAAGGAAGGGGGCAGCTGACTGGCCAAGAATTCGTCGAGCGGCTGACCGCTGACCCGCCGCACGACCTCGCCCAAGATCCAGCCAAACGAGTGCGGCTGATAGGCCAGCGTGCCACGCGGAAAGGCGGGCTTGGCGTCGATCATCCCAGCGACGACGGCCTCCCAGTCCGCCCAGCGCTCGGGGGCGTTGGCGAAGTCGGCCATCAGCACGCCGGAGCGATACTGCAAGACATCGAGCACCGTGACCTCGCCCTTGCCGTGTCGGGCAAAGCCGGGCACGTAGTGATCCACCGGCAGGCTGACATCCAGCGCGCCGCGATCTTCCAGCATGGCGACGGCCAGCGCGACGATGGGCTTCGAGGCCGACATCACCTGAAAGCGCGTCATGGGCGTCACCTGCGTCGAAGGACCCGCCGCCTGCCGCAGGCCGCGAGCAAAGCCGACCGCGGCATCGACCAACACCCGGTCACCCCGTCGCACGACCAACTGCCCGCCGACGATCGCCCCGCGCTGCGCCTGCGCTTGCAGCCGCGCAATCAGCCCCTCGATGGTCATGGCATCCCCCGGCAGGCCGGGCAGCAGCAGTGGGTGGCGGTCCGCGGCATCACGTCTCCGGAAATCCCAGATAAGCCAAGAGCTCTGCCTCACTCTCCGAAACCATGCGCTCCATGCGATCTTCGCGCATCAGGCGGCTGATCTGCAGCAGCCCGACCTTGGACTGCACCAGCGTCGCCGCTTTGCGGAAGCCGCCAAACGCCGCCTTGCGCACGCGGGCGAACGCCGTCTCAAAGGCGGGGTCGTTCCGGCCTGGTGCGAGCCGCATATCCGACAAGACGCAGCGCTCGGCGCGACCCAGCTGATCGAAAAGGAGGATGAGCGGCTCATAGGCCCGTTCAGCGGCCTCCCCATCGGGAAACGGCACCGCCGAGCGCGTCACGCGGATCAGCCGGCCGTCGTATTCCAGACGCGCCGTCACGTACTGGTTGGAAAAAATCTCGACTCCCGGGGCCATGGTTCCTACTCGCGATGGCGACGCGGGCTTAAGAGCTTGGCCACCAGACCCGTCCAGCCGGTCTGATGCGAAGCCCCAACGCCGCGCCCGTTGTCGCCGTGGAAGTATTCGTAGAACAGGAGATAGTCGCGGAAGTGCGGATCGCGCTGCAGCTTCTCGTCGGGACCGAACACCGGCCGCCGCCCATCAGCGTCGCGCAAAAACAACCGCCCCAGGCGAGCCGACAGCTCATCGGCGACCTCGGCGATCGTCCGCATCTGCCCCGATCCCGTCGGACACTCGACGGTAAAGTCGTCGCCGTAGTAGTGGTGAAACTTCTGCAGGCTCTCGATGATCAGGTAGTTGACGGGGAACCAGATCGGGCCGCGCCAGTTCGAGTTACCGCCAAACAGCCCCGACAGCGACTCGGCCGGCTGGTACGACACGCTCATCGGCTGACCGTTGACGTGGATGACGTAGGGCTGGCCCTCGTGCACTTTCGACAGCGCGCGCACGCCGTAGGGCGACAGAAACTCGGTCTCGTCCAGCATGCGCTTGAGCAGGCGCTTCATCCGTCGCCCCCGCAGAAGCGACAGCAGTCGCCGCTTGCCCCGCCCCGGCACATCCCAGTGCGAGATCAGGTTCGATAGCTCGGGGCGATGGCTGAGATACCACTCCATCCGCTGCTTGAACTCAGGCAGCTGATCGAGCAGATCCGGGTCGATGACCTCGACGGCAAAAAGCGGGATCAGGCCGACCATCGAGCGCACCTTGAGCGGCTGCATGCTGCCATCCGGCAGGCACAGCACGTCGTAGTAGAACTGGTCGGTTTCGTCCCACAGCCCGACGTGCTCATCGCCAAGATTGGTCATCGCTTCGGCGATGCTGAGGAAGTGTTCGAAGAACTTGGTGGCAACGTCTTCGTAGACGTGGTTGTGAACCGCAAGCTCGAGCGCGATGCGCATCAGGTTCAGGCTGTACATCGCCATCCACGAGGTGCCATCCGACTGATTGATGAAGCCCCCCGTCGGCAGCGGCGCACTGCGATCGAACACGCCGATGTTGTCGAGCCCCAGAAAGCCGCCCTGAAAGATGTTGCGACCCTGCGCGTCCTTGCGGTTCACCCACCAGGTGAAGTTCAGCATCAGCTTGTGAAAGACGCGCTCTAGGAATTCCAGATCCGGGCCGCGTCCAACGCGCTGCCTTTGCCGTTGATCGATCTTGTAAACGCGCCAGGTCGCCCAGGCGTGCACCGGCGGGTTGACGTCGCCAAACGCCCACTCATAGGCCGGCAGCTGGCCGTTGGGATGCATGTACCACTCGCGGGTGAGCAGCACGAGCTGATCCTTGGCAAAGCCAGCATCGATCACCGAAAGCGCGACGCAGTGGAAGGCCAGATCCCAGGCCGCGTACCAGGGGTATTCCCACTTGTCGGGCATCGACAGGATCTGGCTGTTGTTGAGGTGACGCCACTCCCAGTTGCGACCGCGGCGACGGTCGGCCGGCGGCTTGGGATGACCAGGATCGCCGTCGATCCAGCGGGCGACGTCGTAGCCGTAGTACTGCTTGCTCCAGATCATGCCGGCCAGGGCCTGCCGCTGTACGCGCCGGGCGTCTTCGCTATCGATGTCTTTTTGCAGCTCGGCGTAAAACAGGTCGGCTTCGCGCAGACGCTCGCTAAACACCGCGTCGAAGTCGGCAAAGGGTGCGGATGCGCTGGGCGCCGCCGGACGGCACTTGCGCAGGCGCAGCACGACGCAGCCGCCGGGCGGTACAACAGTGCGATAGTGACCAGCCGCCTTGGTCCCCATCCGCGACGGCTTCACGGCGTGGCGATTGCCGGCGATGACGTACTCGTGAAAGCCGTCCTTGAAGTATCCCGAGGCGCTCTTGAGACCGTACAGTCGCCGCGGGTTCGAGTCGTTGTCGCAGAACAGAAACTCGGGCAGGAGCCCCTCGACCGAGCCATCGCCCTGGCCGCTTGGCCGATGCAGCTCGCCCGGTGCGAAGAAGACGCGGAACTCGCCCAGGCTTCCGTGATAGGCGTGCATGCCGCCGTCGCCTTCCAGAAGCAGCGTCGGCCGCGGCGTATCCTCGCCCGTGCCGTTCCAGGCCCAGGTGTTGCGGAACCACACCTGCGGCAGGACGTGCAGCGGTGCCGGCTCGTGGCTGCGGTTGTACACGGTGATGCGCATCAGCGTGTCTTCCGGGCTGGCCTTCGCGTACTCGACAAAGACATCGAAGTAGCGGTCGTGCGCAAAGACCCCGGTGTCCATCAGCTCGAACTCGGGATCGCCCGTCCCGCGACGGCGATTCTCCTCAATCAGCTGGCCGTAGGGGAACGCCGCCTGCGGATACTTGTACAGCAGCTTGCAATACGAATGCGTCGGCGTGGCGTCGAGGTAGTAGTAGACCTCTTTGCAGTCCTCGCCGTGGTTGCCCTCGCTGTTGGTCAGGCCAAAGAGGCGCTCCTTGAGGATCGCGTCCTTGCCATTCCACAGCGCCAACGACAGGCACAGGTGCTGGTTATCGTCGCTCCAGCCGGCCAAGCCGTCTTCGCCCCAGCGATAGGCGCGGCTGCGCGACATATCGTGCGTGAAGTAGTCCCAGGCTGTGCCGTGCGCGCTGTAGTCCTCGCGCACCGTGCCCCACTGCCGCTCGCTGAGGTAGGGACCAAAGGTGTGCCAGGGACGGCTGGCGTGCTGGTTTTCCTGCAAGCGGGAGAGCTCAGCCGTCAGCTCATGCCAGGCGGTAGCGGCGGTGGCTTCGGCGGCGGCTTCGGCAGCGGGCTCGGTCACGACCTGGGCCTGGGGCCCGCTGGGGTCGAGGGGACGGTCAGACATGGGCAGCCTCACGGACGCAGACAGCGGTTGGCGATGTTTGGTGATGATACTGCGGGCTGCTATACCTGCGCGAAACCTATTGCTTCGTTAGGAGATCACGCCGATGCCTGCCATGCCCCAGTCCCCTGCGTCTGCCCCGGATTGCCTGCCTCACTTTCCTCCCCAGCCTGCGCAGCGGCCCGACACAGCCGCCTCGTGGCCGCGACGGATGAGCCGAGCACTGCGGAGTCTGGCGGTCCTCTCAGTCCTGGCCGCCCCAGCCCTCATGGCCATCGGCTGTGGCTCGGAGAGCCCGCCCAAGGACAACATCGCCGACTTCGCGCCGCCGCCGGCCGGCGAAGGGGTGCAGTTCCGCATGCTGACCACCCTCGACCCCGGGCAAGAGATCGAACGCTGTCAGTTCTTCGTCGCCCCGCCCGAGGGCCTGAACATCAACCACGACCTCGTCAAGTACACCCCGGGCAGTCACCACGTGCTCTTGTACATGACGCCTTACAAGCAGATCCCGACGCAGGACATCCACAAAAAGACCCGCGACACCAGCACCATCATGGACTGCCCCGAAGGCGCCACCGGCGACTGGGAGATCAGCAACGTGCTCGCTGGCGCCCAGACCTTCGACGGCGGCTCGATGGTCAACTTCCCCCCCGACACCGCCGTCAAGGTGCCCGGCGGCACCGTGCTGCTCATGAACGCCCACTACCTCAACGCCAGCGCCAAGTCGCTCACCGCCGAGGTACGCCTCAACGTCTACACCATCCCGACGAGCGCGATGAAGAACGAGGGCGGCCTGCTCTTCTACTACAACCCCTTCATCCACGTCCCGGCGATGTCCAAGGCCAGCGCCCGCATGAGCTGCAAGGTCACCACCGACATCACCCTGACCAACGTCCAGTCGCACATGCACAAGCGCGGCATGAATTATCAGGCCGATCTGCGCGATGAAAAGGGCGGCATGTTGCAGACGCTCTACACCAACACCGAGTGGGAAAACGTGCCGGTGAAGAGCTTCGAGCCCGGCCTGGCGATCAAAAAGGGCAGCCAGCTTGACTACCGCTGCGACTACAAGAACCACGAAGATCACGACATCAGCCAGGGGCCCAGCACCAAGGACGAGATGTGCATGCTGATCGGCTCGTACTACCCGCACACCCCCGAGACCGGCTTCTGCTTCCAGCGCACCTTCATCGGCACCGGCACCAACACCTGCGGCCAGGCCTATTCCTGCGCCCTGCTCGCCGGCGCCAGCAGTGACCAGGGCGCCTTCTTCGGCTGCATCGTCGAAAGCTGCCCCGCCGTCGCCCCCCAGCTGACCGAAGCCATCAGCTGCTTCTTCAGCCGCGGTGGCAACGCCTGCCGCGACGCCTGCAAGACCCCCACCGACGCCAAGTGCCAAGAGTGCGTCACCCAGAGCTGCCAGCCCGCCATCTCCGCCTGCCAAGCCGCCCCCTGCTAAGAAGGTGTTTACAAATTCATTCCCTCATCGAGCTCCAGAGGCGAGGGCCGCCCGGGACCTTTTTTTTCGGCGCCCCGACGGAAAAAAAGTGTCTCGGTAAGCGGGGCCCCACGCCGTGCAGCCCATTCGAGTTGAAGGCTTCCGCAGCTTAATATGTAAACACCTTCTGAGAGCTAGCGGATCGCGCGCTCGCGGTAGGCGCGCACCAATCGCCCGAGATCTTCGATCTCCCCCTCGAGCTCATCTCCCCTCTCGGTGTCTCCGACCCTCCGCACCGGATGGTTCTCGCGCAGGGTCTCGACCTCGGGGACGATGTCCTCGCCGTCCTCGACGGCGGCCTGCACCGAGCGGAAATGGTGGTGGCGGGCGAGCGAGGTGCGCGCCCCGTGGATCACCAGGGTGTAGCCCTGGTCGCCGTAGGCCTCGGAGAACGCCCCGTCGATCGTCACAGCCATGCCCGAGCGCTTGATCGGCGACTCGCCTTTCTCAAGCTTTACCGGGACGTGCCCGTTGACGATGAGCGCGCGCGCCGGTGAAACGCCGAACTCTTCGGCCAGGCGCAGGCAGAACGGCCGCTCGTGGATCTTCGCGAAGTACGGGTTCTTGTGCTCCTCGTGCGTTTTTTTATCGGCCACCAGGTAGGTCTCGAAGGTGGCCATCTTGTCCTTGCCGAACAGCGGCGAGCCCGGCCCCGCCCAGAGCCAGTAGAGCACGTCGACGTCCTCTCGCCGTTGGCTGCGGAAGGCGCGGTGGACCAGCGCATCGAGCGCCTCGAACGCCGCCCTGCCCGCCTTGCGCTCGTTGCCGACGGGGATCTCCAGGAATGCGCCGTCGTCAGCGCAGGGAACGCAGCCGTGGAAAATCACGTGGTCGTCGCGGCAAAGGAACATCGAGCCGCGCTCCTCCAGGAACCGCATGTGCGCCCACAGTCGGTGGCTGCCGACGAAGGAGCGGCGCAGGTGCTCAAGGCACGCGGCTTCCTCGGGGTGCAGCCGGTAGGGATCGACTGGATCGATCGAGGGAAATGCGCGGTCGAGGAGCGGATGCACCGAGCCGTCGGGCAAGGTCACCATCCCCCGCTCCCAATCGATGCGGTGGAGCAGGTTGCGATCTTCCATGCCCCACTCGGGGTGGCGGCGGGTGACGTCGGCCTCAAGCTTCCACTGCAGGACGGCGATCGCCTTCTGCATCCGCGCGAGCAGCGTCGCGTCGCGGAGATCTTCCCCCTTGGCCTTGAAGCGCTCGGCGGGGTCATCGCCGTAGAGCGTGCGCGCCAGCCGTTCGAGCGGCTCGACCGGGATGCCATAGCCCTCTTCAAGCTGCGCCAGGCGCGCGTAACGCAGCGAGATGCGCACGACGGTGGCGATGAGCGCAGGCTGCCCAAGGCAGGCGCCCATCCACTCGGCGTCGTGGTTGCCCCAGGTGAACGAGACGTTGCGGTGCCGCTGCAGCACATCGATGACCAGGTCGATGCGCGGGCCGCGATCGCCAAGATCGCCCGCGACCACCAGCTCGAACACGCTCAACGCGCGCACCACCCGCGCCGCCTCGCGCAAAAGCTCAAGCCCCCCATCGTC
>DAORCZ010000038.1:0-1540 GCA_035345735.1 Pseudomonadota bacterium
CCCGGCGGCACCGCGACGAAGGCCTGGATGCGAATCACCGAAGGCTCAGCCGCCCACTGCCGCGAGCTGAAGCGGACCTCGCGCAGCTTCACGCCATCGACGATGCGGGCACTTCCTGGCACATCGACGGCGTCAAGGTCGCTTGTGCGGCGGGCGGCCTGCAGATCGAACTCTGCGCCACGACCGCGGCAGCCGAGCAGCAGCACGATGCCAAGGCAGAGCGCGGGGAGCAGGCGGAGCCCGGCCCACGATCGCGGTGGGCGGACGAGTGAGACGAGGGCGAGCATAGAATGAGCGCTAGCCTAGCAGCCCCCGCCGCAAAGCGCTGCGCTCCTGCGCGCCATCGACACCGCGAGTGGGGCCGGCTGGCGGGCGCGACCGCAGGTTGGGCTCGGCTTGTGCGCCGCTTCCGAGTAGAGTCCGCGGCGGAGGCAGCATGGCATCCAAACAGAGCACGGTGGACTTTCTCCTCGATCAATTCGCGGGCGCCGGCGCGGTTTCGGCCAAGAAGATGTTCGGCGAATACGGCGTGTATCTCGACGGCAAGATGTTCGCGCTGGTCTGCGACGATCAGCTCTTCATTCGTCCAACCGCGGCGGGGCGGGCGCTGCTTGGCACACCGACCGAGGGGGCGCCTTATCCCGGGGCCAAGCCGCACTTCCTCATCGACGGGGATTCGCTGGACGATGCCGAGCGATTGAGCCAGCTAGCCCGCGTGACCGCGGCCGAGCTGCCGCTGCCGAAGAAGAAGACCCCGGCGGCGAGTAGCCCCGCTGCGAAGGCGCGGACCGCGTCGAAGACCGCCGTCAGTCCCGCCAACACCCCCCGTCGCCCGTCGACTCGCCGGCCCGGCGTCTAAGGCTGACGCCGACCAGCGGCTGGGCGCGCGATGCTAGGCTCTTACAATGCCGGCCAGTCGCACGCTCACTTCCGTTCTCCTCTGCTCGTTGGCTCTATCGATCGGGGAGTGCTCGGATGGCGGCCGTCGCCTAAGTCATGCCCGGTCGTCGAGGTCGTCGTCAGGGTCGGGCTTGGGCTCCCGACCCGGGGGGGAGCGCTCCGGCCTCGACCCGGCGAGCTTGAAGGAGGGGGATCTGATTTTCCATCGCTCCAATAGCAGTCAGTCAGAAGCGATTCGGATTGCCACTCAATCGAAGTTCAATCATGTGGGAATTATATTTCAATATAAAGGTCAGTTTATGGTGTTTGAGGCAGTACAGCCGGTCAAAATTACCCCGCTTCCGCGCTTTATCGAACGGGGCAATCATCACTTCGTAATTAAGCGACTGCGCGACGGTGACAGGGTGCTGAGCGCCGAGGTCATTGCCCGCATGAAGGCGCTGGGCCAGGGGTATCTGGGCAAGAACTATGACCTGCAGTTTCGCTGGAGCGACGAGCGCATCTATTGCTCTGAGCTGGTCTGGAAACTGTATAAACAGGGCGCTGGTGTTGAGGTGGGAACGCTGCAAAAAGCCCGCGATCTCAACCTGGGCAATCCCGTTGTGCAAAAGCTGATCAAGCAGCGCTACGGCGACGCCGC
>DAORCZ010000038.1:1640-20189 GCA_035345735.1 Pseudomonadota bacterium
CTAGCGCCGCTCGCGAAAGTCGGGGCCGGTGAAGGTGCGGATGGGGTTGCCGCGCGACAGCGTGTTGTGCTGATCCCAGCGCTCGCGTTCGGCTTGTGCGGCCTGCTGGTTCCCCTGTTCGGCGAAAAGGGCAGCCAGGCGGGCCAGGGCCAGGCGCTTGTTCTGGGCCTGCGAGCGCTCCTCGCGGGCGACGACTGAGAGGCCGCTTGGACGATGCAGGACGCGCACCGCCGACTCCGTCTTGTTGACGTGCTGGCCCCCCGGTCCCGAGGCCCGCAGCGTCGAAAATTCCAGATCGCGCTCGTGCCAGCCGGGCTGACTCGGCACGCCGAAGCACTCGACGCCGACAAACCAGTTCTGGCGGCGGTGGTGTGGGCGGAAGGGGCTCTTGCCGACCCACAGCACGCTGCCCACCCAGCGGGTCTTGAGGCCAGCCAGCGCCTCGGGAGAGCCGCCGACGGCCAGCATCGCCGAGCGCAGCGTGCCGCCTTCATCGCCGTCTTGCGCCGCGATGAGCTCAACGCTGAGGCCAGCGGCCTGCGCTTCGGCTTGTAGGATCGGCAGCAGGCGGGCGACGACGTGTTGGCACTCGGCAGGTCCGCGGGCCGAGGTGATCTGGAGCCACAGGGTCTCAGTCATGATGGGGGTCACCGGGGAAGGGGCGGCGGCAGGCACCGCACATTCCTATTTTTGCGCAGTCGGGGCGGCTGCGGGGACTGGCGGTTTTTTCACTCGGCGGCGAGGGTGGCCAGCAAGCTGCAGCGTACCGGTCAGCGGGCAGACGTAGAACGAGTTCCCGTAGTCGGACAGTGGCTGCAGGCCGGAGGCGGTCCCGCCGCGCGCCTCGGGATGGTGGGGATAGCCGGCGACCAGGATCGGATGTAGCTCGACGTAGTGGCGCAGGTGATCGAGCACGTGCTTCTGCACGGCCGAGCGCACGCCGATCTGGGCGCAGATCTCAGAATGCACATCGTTCCAGGGCCGCCCCAGACGCCGCCGCAGGAAGCGACGCAGCGGCGCCAGGTTTTCGCTGAGCCACTTGCTGCGCGACCGCGGTCCCATGCGCAGCTTGTTCGGCCCCCCGTCGGAAAATCCATGCAGGCGGGGCTGTGGAGGGTCGGCACTAAGATCGTCTGTTCCATCCGCCAGCGGTTCGGACTCACAGCCGCTGGCCGCGGCGCGAGTAGGTTCGATCTGCTCGGCGTAGGCCACCGCCTGTCGCCAGTCCCAGCGCGGCCAGTCGCGCCCCCAGCCCGCCCCGCCGCGCGGGCGTTCGATGATGACTTGGTACATATCGGATCGCACAGAGGGCTCCAGCTTGCGACGGGTCGGGTCCCGCGCACGGCCCGAGGTATTGCGAGCCCCGTGCCAGCCCAGCGGCACCGGCCCTCCGTCGGAGAAAATTCGAGGCAGCGGCAAGTGGTGCAGACTGCATCACTTCAAGTGGTACGATTTGCACCAAATGATGGGGTAGAATGCACCATGCGCAGCGCGCTGATTACCTGGACCGATCGCGGCGGCGAGCGCCCCCCCGGCAGCCGTCCGCACCCCGCAGGCACCGTCGATCAGGGGCCGGTGCTGCGCCTGCTGCAGCAGCCGGAGCTGGCGGCGCGTTACCACACCGTCTGGCTGCTGACGACGGCCCAGGCCCAGGCGGCCAGCCGCGAGCTTTTGCGGGCGCTGCGGGCCCAGGTGGAGAAGGTCGAGATCCGCGAGCTTTCGGTGACCGACCCCTCGGACTACAGCCAGCTGTTTGCCGAGCTGGGGCCGCTGTGTCGCGAGATCCGACGCAGCCATCGCGCCCCGGGCTGGGACCTGGATGTGCTGCTCTCGGCCGGCACGCCGCAGGCGCAGACGCTGTGGGTGATCTTGGTGCAGGCGGGGCTGCTGCCGGCTCGCATGCTGCAGGTGATTCCGCCGCAGTTCGTGCCGGTGCCGCACCCGCGCGCCTTTCGCGAGGTGCGCCTGGATATCGACGGCTTCCCCGAAGTACGGGCCCTGCGCAGCGAGGTCCATCGGCTGCGCGCCGCCGTCGCGCGGACCCCCGGCCCGGCGCTGATCGGCGACAGCGAGCCGATGGCGGATCTGCGCGCGCGTATCGAGCGCATCGGGCGCGCTGATGTCCGCGTGCCGGTGCTGATCCTCGGCGAGAGCGGTACCGGCAAAGAGCTGGTGGCGCGCGCCCTGCACGCCGCCAGTGCCGAGCGCGATGGGCCCTTTCTGGCCGAAAACTGCAGCGCCTTTTCCGAAGGCGTGCTGCACAGCGAGCTGTTCGGACACGAGGCCGGGGCGTTTACCGGCGCGACGGGGCGGCACCGTGGACTGTTCGAGCAAGCACACGGCGGCACGCTCTTTTTGGATGAAGTGGGCGAGCTGCCGCCGAAGGTGCAAGCGACGCTGCTGCGCGTGCTGCAGGAGGGCGTGCTGCGGCGGGTGGGCGGCGATGCCGAAGTGCGAGTCGATGTCCGCATTCTGGCGGCGACGCATCGCGATCTGCGGGCGATGGTGGCGCGCGGCGAGTTTCGCCAGGACCTGTACTACCGCCTTTGTGGCGCGACCCTAGAAGTTCCGCCGCTGCGCGCGCACATCGCCGATCTGCAGGCCTTGATCGCCGCGTTTCTCGACGAGATCCGCGGGCCGCGGGGGCGCAGGCTGGAGCTGGATAGCGAGGCGCTGCGGCTGCTCCTGCGCTACGACTGGCCGGGCAATGTGCGCGAGCTGCGCGCCGAAGTGCAGCGCTGGGCGGTGTTCTGCGAAGGGCGGGTGCGGGTCGCTGATCTGGCGCCAGAGATTCGCGCCGCTCGCTCGCAGCCTAGCTCGCGCCGCAGTCCGGGAAGTCCGACGGCTTCGTCCGCTCCGCCGGCCGGACTAAGCCTGGCGACCCAGCGGCAGCACACCGAAGAAGCGGCGCTGCGAGCCGCGCTGCAGGCTCAGCAGGGCAACCTGCTGCGGACGGCGCGTAGCCTCGACATCGACCGCAATACCCTCAAGCGCAAGCTGCACAAGTACGGCCTGTATCCCGGGCGCTCTGAGCCGACTTAGCCGGTGTTTACATTTTAAGCCGGGCTATACGGGGCGGCTGGCGTCGGCGGGCGACGGTAGCGAGCAAACTGCGCCAAGAGGATCAGCTGCTGCAGCAAGGCCGCAGGGGCGCCGAGCTTGTTGGGCAGGCCAAAGTTCAGGCTGAAGGACGTGATGGTATCGGCGACCAGGCCCAGCGCCTGCAGCCCGACAAACCACGGAGCCACCCCGGCGGTGCTGCGCAGCTGAGCGTTGGTGAGGATCTGCGGTGCCGCCGACAGCAGCAAGAGTCCCTGCGCGGCATAACCCAGGCCAAAGAACACCGCCGACAGCTGGCTCGCTCGGCCGAGCTGCGATATGGCCAGGACGCACAGCGCGAGCAGCCCCAGCGATAGCGGAAGATACCCCGGCGGGGCGCGGCGGGCACCGCTCTCATCGGGCAGGCGATAAGCAAAGAACTGTCCGTGCTGGAGCAGCAGGCTGCCGAGCACCGCGAAGGACACGGCCAGGTACTGCCAAGGCATCTTCTGCGCCAGGGCATAGAAGATGTCGCACAGCATGCCGACCAACATCATGAGGTGCATGCCCCAGCTCAACCCTTCGACGGAACGTCGCTGCAGGTTCAGGCGCAGCTGCGGGATCAGCATGCACATGTACAGCGCGAAGGAGAGCTGCAGTGTGATGTCACCGATCTTCATGGACGGCTCGCGAGGCTCGTTGCTCCGACGGGGGAAGTCTGCTTGGATGTCCGGCGAGTAGAGGTGCCCGGATGCTATCACAGAGTGCTCTTCGCTATCTGACGACGCCCGGCGGGGCTGCGAACTTCCTGTCGGTTGCGCACGATCTGCATCACGCGCTGAGCTTTGTCGTGCGGGTTGGCGTGCTGGAACGATTGGCGCTGGCGCCCCGCGATCTGCCCAGGCTCGCGCAGGAGCTTGGCCTGCAGCCGGCCCCGCTGGGCGTCGTGCTAGATGCGCTCAGCCACTTCGGCATCGTCCGCCGCGGCCCAGACGGCTATGCGCTGGACGAGGAGGGCCGCGTGCTTTTGCCGGAGGCCAGCGATCAGGCGCGCCACGCCCTTTTGTTGGCTGGTCAGGTTCCGTTGGCTGCGCTGGCGCTTGAAGGGGTGCTGCACAGCGGTACGTCGGGCGTTGAGCTGGCCTATGGCGCGCCGCTTTATCGCCTCGCCGGGCGATCGCCGCTGCTGCACCGCGCCCTTTACGATCTTTGCGAGAGCTTCTACAGCGCAGGAGGCATGGGGCCGGTCGTCGCGTCGGCCATCGCGGGGGCGGGCCATCGGCGTGTCGTGGATCTGGGCGGCGGACAGGGTCGCTTGATCTGCGAGGTGCTGCAGCGCGATCCCACCTGTCAGGGCGTGGTGCTGGACCTGCCGCACGCCATCGCGGCCCACCGCGCCCGCTTGGCACTTGTGGATCGGCTGTCGATCGTGGAAGGCGACTTCTTCGATTCGGTTCCGGCGGCCGATGCCTACGTGGTCTGCAATGTCCTTTTCAACTGGCCGGACGAGCGCGTGCTGGCGCTGCTTCGCAACGTCTGCGCCGTCTGCGAGCCAGGGGCCGCGCTGTACGTCGCTGATCTGTTCCAGGACGGCTCGTTCGAGTGTGCTTTCCTGAACCTTGATGAGCTGCTGACGACCGGCGGGGGCTGTCGAACGCGCCAGGCCATGGTCGAGCTCTTGGCGCAAGGCGGCTTCGTCGTGCAGTCGGTCGAAGAGAGTCGTGCGCCCTTTCAGCTGCTGGTGACGCGACGCGCGGGCTAGGACGTCGGCTCGGCTGATGCGGGTTCGGAGACGCCGTCCAGCTCGGCCCAGCGGGCAAGGACCTCGTCGGCGGTTCGCTCACCTGAGCGGATCGCTGCCTCCATCGAACCCGTCCAGCCCGGCTCGCTCTCGGTGCCGGCCAAGTGGATGCGTCCGACGGGGCGGCGGATGGCGCGACCGTACTTGCTGAACACGCCGGGCGGCATGTGCAGGAAGTAGGTGCCGCCGGTATGCGTCTCGTTCGGCCAGTTCTGATCGATGTACTCGATCGGGTCCGCAGCCTCGGGCCCCAGGAGCAGCGTCAGCTGAGCCAGCACCGCCGCCCGCCTCTCGTCCTGCGAACGCGCACCCCACTTGCGGGCATGTGCCGCGCGAATGAAGCCGACCAGAGCCCCCTCGACGCCACTTTCCGGGGAGGCATCGCATAAGGACACAATCGGCCCGCGGTCGCTAAAGCCCATGCCCGACAGTCCCCCGGCGCGCCAGAACGGCTGGCGATACAGCACCAGCACCTTGATCGCCACGCCCAAGACGCTATTCGACCACAGCGCGCGCAGGTCGGCGGGGAGCTCGGGGGTGTAGCGAATGCGCGCCTGACAGTTGACCGGCACGGTGACGATGAGGGCCTGGCTGGCATAGCGTCCGCGTGTGGTCTCAACCACCACCCCGGCTGCATCCTGAGCAATCGCTTCCACTGCAGTATCGAGCTCAATGCAGTCGGTGAGATCGCGCGCCAGAGCCTGACAGATCTGGTGCGTGCCGCCGAAGATGCGTCGATCATCGATGATCCGGCGCGTGATCGATCGCCGCATGAACAGGTAGTAAAGCAGCGAGATGCGATCCAGCTCCAGCGCATCTTCCTGGGACAGAAGCAGGAAGCGTGCGCGCTCTTGTTCGTCGGGGATGTTGGCGCGGCACCAGTCGGCAGCGGTGATCTGATCCCACTCGGCGGCCAGCGGCGCCGACTGCGGGTCGGCAAGCGGCACCTGCTGCGCCAGCTCATCGAGTCGGTGGATGACGGCCAGCGTTGCCGGCGAGATCGCGATCCGCGGCACCGGCAATGGGCCGATGCGCAGCGTCTCGGCGTCGGACAGATAGCGCACCTGGCCCTGCATATCGAAAATGAACTTGCCGCTGTCATATTGCGGCGAGGTCGAAAGCCCAAGCTCGGCCAGCAGGGCGTGCATGCGTTCCTCATCCGGGCCCAGCCACTCGGCCCCGAGCGGGTAGGTGGTACCGGCCTGCGAGCAGGTATCGACGATGCGGCCCCCGATCCGCTCCCGCGCTTCCAGTACGCGCACCGACCGGCCTGCACGGCGCAACCGCCGCGCCGCAATCAAGCCGGACAGGCCAGCCCCGACCACGATCACGTCGGTCAGCGGTGGATGGGGGACGAGCGTGATCATGGCCAAGCTCCTTTCTGAGTGAGAGCGGGGGCGGACTATACCCCACCGGGCTACGTCCGCGGACTGTGGCGACCGCTCACGCGCTGGCTCGGCATGGGAATGCTGCGCGGGGGCGAGCTTCGCGTGATACACCTTCTGTGCATGCTCATTGCGTCGCTGATCGTGATCGCCAACGGCTTCCTCTTGGGCTTGCTCAGCTCTGGCCGCGATCGAAGGGAGGCGCCTGAGCCCACCTCTGAGCCAGCAACTGGCGAGCGCGTCGGCGACGGAGAGACGGCGCTTGCGGTGCCTGGCTCAGCGCCGAGCGCGGTCAGCGATGTCGATGCGGACGAAAGTCACTTCTGGCTCAAGCTCAGCACGGGCAACCTTGGGCTGGCCGCGGTCGGTGCACTGAGCTTGCCTGGCCTCAGCCTGCTTTCGGCGGGGATCTCGGCCTACATGACGGCGCGCATCAGTCGTGTGGCCTATTCGGCGAGCCTGCGCGAAGGCAAGATCAAGGCAGAGGTACTCGATACGCTGGCCCTGGGCGGCGCGCTGCTCTCGGGGCTGTATGTGGGTACGGCGCTGTGCAACGCGCTTTATTTCACCGGTCGCTGGCTGCTGCAGAAGACCGAAGATCGGTCGCGCCGCGATCTGGTGCGCATCTTCAGCGAACAGCCCAGCATGGTCTGGCTGCTAAAAGACGGCGTCGAGGTCGAAGTCGGCATCGAGACGCTGCAGGCCGGCGACATCGTGGTCGTGGCGGCCGGACAGGTGGTGCCGGTGGATGGCATCATCCGCGGCGGTGATGCGCAGATCGATCAGCGCGTGCTGACCGGCGAGTCGCAGCCCATCGAAAAGGGTGTTGGTGAATCGGTCTTTGCATCCACCCTGGTGCTGAGCGGCCGGGTTCAGATCGAGGTCCAGGTGTACGGGCGCGACACGGTGGTGGCCAAGATCGGCGACATTCTTCGCCACACCGCGGACTATCGCCAAACCATCGAAGCGCGCAGTCAATCCCTCAGCGATCGGTCGGTGCTGCCGCTCCTTGGGCTTAGCGGGTTGGCGTATGCCACCGTCGGTGTGCCGGGCACGATCGCGATGCTGGGCTGCAACTTCGCGGACAACCTGCGCGTGTCTGGACCGCTAGGCATGCTGAACTACCTGGGGCAGGCAGCGCAGCAGGGCGTGTTGATCAAGGACGGTCGTGCCCTGGAACTCCTGCAGGGGATCGACACCATCGTTTTCGACAAGACGGGCACGCTGACCACGGAAGAGCCCCACCTGGGGACGATCCATCCCTGCGGCGAATGGAGCCCCGAGCAGATTCTGCTCTTTGCTGCCGCCGTCGAGGCGAAGCAGAGTCACCCGATTGCCCGCGCCATCTTGGCCGCCGCGCAGGCCCAGGGGCTGCCGGTGCCCGATCCCGCTGCCGTACGGATCCACGTCGGTTATGGACTGACCGCGGAGCACGCCGGCCATCGCCTGCGGGTCGGTAGCGCCCGCTTTATGACCCAGGCGGGCATCGCCATCTCGCGGGGTATCGAGGCCACCGAGGCGACCGCGCACCGGGATGGCAACACGCTGGTGTACGTCGCTGTCGACGATCAGCTGGCCGGCGCAATCGAGCTGCGCCCGACGTTGCGCCAGGAAACCAAAGAGGTCCTGGCTAGCTTGCGCCAGCGCGGCCTCTCGCTCTGCATCATCTCCGGCGATCACGAGCAGGCAACACGGCGCTTGGCGGCGGAGCTCGGCATCGAAAGCTACTACGCCGATGTGCTGCCCGCCGACAAAGCCAAGATTGTCGCGTCGCTGAAGGCCCAAGGCCGCCGCGTGTGCTTTGTTGGCGACGGCATTAACGACGCGATTGCGCTGAAGACCGCTGACTCTTCGATCTCGCTGCATGGGGCGGCGACTGCGGCGACGGATACCGCGCAGATCGTGCTGCTAGATGGCAGCCTGACCCAGCTTCCGCGGCTGCTACAGCTTGCGGCGGAGTTTCAGCAGAACTGGGAAAACACGACGCTCGCTGCGCTTGCTCCGGGGGCGCTCTGCGTCGGCGGTATCTTTCTTCTGCGCTTCAACATCCTGGCGACCATCGTCTTCTTCAACGCCAGCCTGGCGGTCAGCGTCGGCGTGGCCATGATACCGGCGGCAAAAGAGAAGCTGCGCCAGTTCCGCGACCGCAGATCCGAGCGGGCGACGACGAGCCCCGACCGGCCGACGACGAGCCCCGATCGGCCAATCCTTTCGCCGGTGCCGCCTGTGGCCGCGGCGATGGCGATTGACTAAGAGCGCCTACGCCAGCGGTCGCCCCACGCGCTTGCCGTCGCGCATCATGTGGCAGGTGCAGACAGGCCAGCGTCCAGCCTGGTGCATCAGATAGCGGGAAAACAGGCGCGCTCCGTCGACGACTAGCTGTCGCGCATCAAAGCCGAAGTTGCTAACGGTAATCGAGGGTGAGAGCGATCGGATGTGGTGCCACCAGCCGCGCGGGATGAACAGCATCTCGCCTTCGTGCAGGGTGGCCTGCTGCAGCTTTGCGCGTTCGAACAGCGGAAAGCGCCCGCGATCGTAGTGGTCGATATCGACCGAGCTTGAGACCGCCAGCAGATCGAACTTTTCACTGCGGTAGAGGAGCGGGGACTGATCCGGCGACACCAGCGTGATCGCCTTATGGCCGCGGATCTGCGCCAGCGTGTTGTCGGCCCAGTCGAAGTGCAGGCCGGTCACTGTCCCGCGCGGCCCCAAGAACGCAGCCGAATAATTCAGCACCTTCTGCGAGCGCAGCAGCGAGAAATCGACGTCGCTCTTGAGCTGCGGGAAGAAGTGGAAGATGTCGAAGATCGACAGGTAGGGCACGGCCCGCTCGCTGGACTCGCCCTCCCGGTTAGCGTCCCGGTTACAGCTGTCGAGGATGCTGCGGATGTAGTCGCCGAACTTCACTGGGACGAAGTTGGCCTCGCCCTGCATGACGTTGCCGACTTCCAGATAGACCTCAACGTCTGCGCCCAGCTGGCTGAACGACTCGAACGACCAGCTCTTTCGCGCGGGCCAGTGATCGATCAGGTCGGTCAGGATCACCGGCTGATTCCGCCGCAGGTAGTCCTTTACGAAGCGATCCTGGCTGATGCGCGCAACGCGCTCGATCTCGCGCACGGTCTGCGGATGGCGGGGGAATTCAGTCATGGTGCAGGAGGTCCTTGCCAGGCCGGCCTAGAAATACGATCGCAGCTCGCCCCGGCGGCGGACATCCAGCGTCGCGCAGTGGAACGAACCGAGGAATGGATAGTAGGCCTCAAACGAGCAGGGAATCGGCCGGAAGCCCCAGTCAGTGAGCGCGCGAATCAGCGGCGCTTGTCGCGCTTCGACGATCACCCGCTCTTCATCCAGCATGAGGACATTCAGCCCGGCCCAGCGGCTGACGATCTGCAGGGGATCGTTTTCGATGGGCACCGGCTCTGGCGCGACCAGCAGATCCCACGTCTTGAGGACTGACGGCAGCCGCGACAGATCGAGGTACTCCGGATTCACCATCACCTTGCCGGGAGCCAGGGGCAGAAACGTGGTGTCGAGGTGAATGGTCTCGGGCGCAAGGTTCTGCAGCACGTGTACGCGATAGCCATCGCCGAGGTGGCGGGCCAGCCACTCAATGCCGAAGCGGTTGGTGACGTGGCTCTCTTGTCCAAAGATGTCGCGGCCACAGCGTGCGAAGTCCGCCGCGTCAAAGACGGGCTCGAACTCGGTGACGATGAAGCGCATCGGCTCGCCACTCTGGGGAACGCGATAGTTCGCATCGTATAGCGCGTCAACTAGCTGCGGTTTGGGCGCGGCACTCCAGCGCGCTCCGGCCTTGAAGTACTCCTTGAAGAGGGAGCGATAGGCCCACGCCTCAAAGTAGCGGCCACGATCCGCCATCGGCGTTTCGATGATCTCATGGCCGATGACCAGGAAGGGATCGCGGGGATTCGCGACACAGAAGCCACTTGGCACGCTCCAGTCCGGCGAGCCGAACGGCTGAGCGTATCCGCCCGCCTCCACCGTCCGCACCCGCACGCCTTCCGCCTGCAGGATGTGCACAAACTGCTGCAGGTCGCGCTGCGCCGCTGCCACCAAGTGGGCAGGATAGGGCTGTCCGGCGCCGCCCACCTTCTGCTCGATGGGATCCCACTCGCCGGGGGGCACTGTGACGCGGTTGATGACATTCCAGGCGGGAAACATGGCCTGGTGCAGGCTGCCGATGATGACCTCTTCCAGGGGATCCCATTCGTTGTGGGAATTGACGGGGCAGTTCATGTTCATGCTCGGTATCGATCCAAGATTTGGTCCCGTGCTAGGCGGCCTTGCGTCGCGGTCGGCGGCGTGGCCAGCGTCGATCCCAGGCTCTGTCGCACTTCGGCCAGGGCGTCCAGCGCGCGATCGATCTCGGCTTCGGTATTGGCGGCCGTCACCGAGAAGCGCAGGAGGCCGCGATCCATGGGCACGATGGGATAGATCGCCGGCGTGATTAGCGTGCCGTGTCGCCACAAGGTCTTGCAGGCGGCGATGACATCGGGGGTCTTGCCGATGACGACGCCGACGATGGGGAAGCTGTTTTCGTTTTCGACCTCAAAGCCCAGCGCTTTGGCACCGCGCACCAAGCGCTGCACCAGCCGAAACAGCTGTTGGCGCCAGGCTTCGCCCTCGTGTCGATTGATGCGGACCCCGGCCAGCGCGCTGGCTAGGCTGGCGACCGGACTTGGCCCCGAGAAGATAAACGTCGAGGCGGAGCGCAGCCGATTCTTCATTGCCCCGTCGTGGCAGGTCACGAAGGCACCGTACGACGAGAACGACTTCGACAGGCCCGCGACATAGATCAGCCGATCGCGCACGTAGTCCAAGCCAAAGTAGTTCACGACCCCGTTGCCCCCGTGGCCATAGGGCATCGCCGCACTTGGCCGCTCACCGATCACGCCGATGCCGTGCGCATCATCCATGTAGACCGTGGCGTTGTAGGTGCGGGCCAGCTCCGCCAGCTGCGGCAGCGGGGGATAGGCTCCCGACATCGAGTAGACACCGTCGATGGCGATGATCTTGGTGCGGGCGTAGGGGTAGCGGCGCAGGCGCGCTTCCAGGTCGGCGACATCGTTGTGGCGAAACTCGACAAACTCGGCACCGCCGGCCTGGGCCAGCTGACAGCCTTCGTGAATCGAGCGATGCGCGGCCAGATCTTTGAACAGCACGCCATCAAAACCGGCCAACACCGGCAGCACGCCGGCGTGCAAGAGGGTCACCGATGGGAAGACCAGCACCGACGGGGCGCGGACGAAGTCGGCGAGCTCGCTCTCCAGCTCTTCGTAGATCTCGGGCGAGGCGACCGCTCGCGTCCAGCTGGGGTGCACGCCCCACTTTTCGATGGCCGGCCGCACCACGTCCATCACGCCGGGATGCAGATCGAGCCCCAGGTAGTTGCACGAGGCAAAGTCATCGACCCAGCGCCCATCGATACACACCGACCGCGCGCGCTGCTCGGTGACCACCGCGTGGATCTGCGGGATCTCGGCTGCCGCGCCGTGAAAATCGATCGGTGGCGCATCGCTGCCCGCCGTCGCCATCGCGGTCGGTGCCGAAGGTTCTGCCAAGGCTGCCGACGTCGACTCTTCCAGCCCGGCCGGCGAATTGCCCAGCCGATCGAGCAGGATCGCCGTCAAGCTGCGGATCGATCCATGGGCCAGGATGCGTCCGGCAGGTAGCGTGATCCGCAGTGCCTGATCGATGCTGCGCGACAGCTCGTGGGACATCAGCGAGTCTAGTCCCTGTTCGCGCAGCAGGCGCTCGGGTTCCGGGACCTGAAAAGCGGGCAGCCCCAGCGTCTTGCGCACCCAGCCCGTCAGGTGGGCCTGCACTCTGCTCTCGCGCTCAGCGGGCGAAAGGGCCAGCAGCTCGGCGGGTAGCGACGGCGATGGGGGGGGATAGGCGGGGGCTGCGCTCGCCTCGCCGGCGACCGCCGGGTGTGGGCCGGGCTGCGGGCTGGGGCGACCCACGGGTGACTCCGCCAGCCAGTACGCGCGATGCGAAAACGGATAGTTTGGCAGCTCGCTCGGGCCGCGCCGACCGGCGGGCGCCAACGCGCTAAAGTGAAGCGGATAGCCATCGACGTGCAGCTTGGCGGCGCTGCGCAGAAGGACCCGCTCGTCCGGCCGCTGCGGTCGCAGGCTGGGCAAAAAGGTTCCGTGCGTCGCAGCCTTCTGCGCCAACGGCAGCAGGTTCGGCGTCGCGCCGATCTCGATAAAGTGCGTGACGCCGGTCTGACAGGCGGCTTGCAGCGCCCCGTCGAACTGCACCGTGTCTCGGGTGTTCATTCGAAAGTAGTGCGGGCTGCACAGCTCGTGCTCAGCCAGCCGGCCCAGCGTTGCCGAGGCATAGAGCACCTGCGGTGGCAGCAAGCGGACGCGGGCCGCTGCTTGCTCCAGCGCCGGCAGCATCGAATCCAAAAGTGGCGAGTGGTAGGCGCGCGCTACTTTCAGCGGTCGTCCCTCCACATCCGGCAGCGTCTGCAAGAGCGCGGTCAGCGCTGCACTCTCACCCGAGAGCACGAGCTGATCCGGGCCGTTCTTTACGCCGATGCTTACCTGATGGGCATAGGGGGCAAGGGCGGCGAGCAGCTGCGCTTCCGTGGCCCGCACCGCGACCATGGCTCCGGCGGGACACTCTTCCAAGAGCTGCCCGCGCCGCGCGACCAGCCACAGCGCATCGGGGAGCGACAGGACACCCGCCGCGCAGGCCGCACCGTACTCGCCGTTGCTGTGTCCCAGCACCAGATCGGGCGTGACACCCAGCGAACGCCACAGCTGCGTCAGGGCGTGGCCGATCGCAAACAGCGCGGGCTGCAGAATGCTCGGCCTTTCCAGCTGCGCCTCATCTTCGGAATAGATCACCTCCAGTAGCGAGAGCCCGAGCATCGGCCGCAGCTTGGCGTCGCAGTCTTCGAGCGCCTCCCGAAACACTGGCCGGCTCGCCATGAGCTGCCGCCCCATGCCCAGGTACTGCGAGCCACTGCCGGTGTACAGAAAGGCGATGCGGGGGCGCGTCGTGGGACTGGCCTGCCCGCACAGCATGTCGCTGCCCATCGGGTCGCGGCTCCACTCGATCAGCTGGGCCTGTGCGCTGGCCGCCGATTCCGCAACCAGTGCCAGGCGATGCGGCAGGTGAGCTCGTCCGTGCGCAGCGGTTGCGCAGACCTCTGCAAAGCGGCTGCTGCCGGCGCCCAGCATTTCGGCATAGCGAGCACACAGCGTACGCAGGGCCTGTGGATCGGCGGCGCTGAGCGGCAGAACCCGCAGCCCGTCGGCCTCGTCCGGCGGCTCAGACCCCGCCGCATCCGTCGGCGTGGCTTCTTCGAGAATTACGTGCGCATTGGTGCCACCGATACCGAACGCGCTGACCCCCGCTCGCCGCGGGGCACCGTCGCTGCTTGGCCACGCCCGCCCGGCCTGGGGGATCTCGATCGCGCTGTCGGCAAGCTCGGGCCGCAGCGCCTCAAAGCGGACGTGCGCCGGAATGTAGCGCTGATGCAGCGCCAAGGTGACCTTGATCAGCCCCGCGATACCGGCGGCGGCTTCGAGGTGCCCCAGGTTGCTCTTTACCGAACCCACCCACAGCGGCCGCTCTCTTTTTTGACCGTAGGTCCCCTGCAGGGCCCGTCCCTCGATCGGATCGCCGACCGGCGTGCCCGAGCCATGGGCCTCGACGTAGCTCACGTCCTTTGCGTCAAGCCCGGCGCTGGCCAGCGCCTTTGCGATCAACGCTTCCTGGGCCGCTTGGCTGGGCAGCGTCAGCGCCGCGGTCGCGCCGTCTTGATTGATCGCGCTGCCGCGCAGCACGGCCAGCACGCGTCGCCCCGCGGCTTGCGCCGCCTGCAGCGGCTGCAACAAAACCAGACCGCAACCTTCGCCGCGCACATAGCCGTTGGCCTGGGCATCAAAGGCCGTACTGCGTCCATCCGGCGACAGCATCCCGGCTTGGCGATAGCAGTCGTAGGTCTCGGGCCCGAGGATCAGGTTCACGCCCCCGACCAGCGCCAGCGAGCAGTCGCCCGCCTGCAGGCTGCGGCAGGCCAGGTGCACCGCCACCAGCGAGGCCGAGCTTGCGGTATCGACGGCGACGGCTGGGCCACGCAGATCATAGAAGAACGAGAGCCGGCCTGCCGCCGTCGCGGACGAGCATCCGGTCAGAAAGTAGGGCCCGGCGCCGCTCTCGGCTTGGCCCTGCAGCCGCTCGTAGTCGTGCGAGAAGGTGCCGATAAACACACCCGTCTCGCTCCCGGCAAGCTGCGTGGGATCGATTCCGGCGTGCTCCAGCGTCTGCCAGCTGACTTCGAGCAGGATGCGCTGCTGGGGATCCAGGGCCTGCGCCTCGCGCGGCGCGATACGGAAAAAGTGGGCATCAAAGCCGTCCACCCCCGACAGAAAGCCGCCCAGCGGGACGGTTTCCGGTGACAGCGGCACCGGCCATCGGCGCTGGCGGTCGGGCGGCAACGGCCCCAGGGTGCGGCGCCCGTCTTTCAGCAGCGACCAGAAGCTGTCTGGCGAATCCACCTCGCCCGGCAGCCGGCAGCCTATCCCAATGATGGCAATCGGTTCTGAATTCAAGGGTAGGTCCTGGGAGTGGCGGGGAGATGTGATATGCCGAAGAACACCGCAGGCTATTAACAGATAGGCGGTGATTCGGCAAGCAATGTGAACGATTCAACTTGCCGATAATCTGCGATCTGCTCGCCGCCATCAGCCGACTTGCCGCCCGCCGGAGCCGCGCCATTTTGGCGAACCGGGATACCGGCGCAGGCGACGGAAGAGACGGGGATCTGGGTCGGACTGCGTCAGCCCACGGGCTCGATGATGGGGGCTGGAATATCGGGCATCGGATATAAATCTTCGGCAATCGCAAGCGCCTGCTGAAAATTGGTCTGATCTGTGGCCGGTAACAAAGCGATTTTTTTGTGCATCATTTCATAGTATCGCGTCAATTCTTCCTGCATGTAGTCTGCGGCCGATGAACCATAGAGCCGGACAAACATGCGATATGTATTGTAGCTATTTTCCGCGACATCATCCGCGTATTCGCTGAGATCGCCTTTAAGGTCAAGGATGTTATCGTGCAGACTTAGGGCATCAAAGATTGCTTCACGGTTGCTGATTTTTCCGATACTAAGACAAATGTAATTTCCAGCGTGGACATCGCAAGAACGCAGGCGAATCGCACGCTGTACCGTCTCCCGGTTCACGACATGATGATAATTCAGCTGATTTTCAAGCTGCCAATACTCAGAAATACAATCAAGAAGTCTCGTCATCATCGGGTCCAGCAGCCCAAGATCGCTCAACGCGCTGCGCAGGATTTCATACCGCGCAACCCAAGGCGCTAGGTCAGCGAATGGCCGGCTGCCCCGCTGGGCTTCTTCAATTTCCTCGTCGGCCTGGTAAACCAGGGACTGAAAGAAGGTTAAAGTCGGGGCAAAGTTGATCAAAAAATCAGTATAGTTGCAACGATAGATTGGAGTGTAGACAAACATATACATATGCATATGACGAAAGGCTTTGCGCAGCCCAAAGTGCGACACCTGCGGCTGCTGCAGGCGGGTGGCGCGGGCGCGCTCGGCCGGCATGCGCTCGATGACCGATGCCGAAACCCCGGTGGGTAGGATGGGCGACGTGGGAGGGGGCAGGAGAGACATCGCGGCAGTACGGCACCCCGGCCCCAGGCTGTCAAGCCCTGCCTGTGCGGCGCGCCCTCTTAGTAGGTGTTTACATATTAGGCTGCGGATGCCCTCATCTCGTATGTGCTGCACGGCTGGGGCCCTCCCCAAGCAAGCTTGGGGGCCCAGCTACCGCGGCCCCCTATTTCCGCCGGGGCGTCGAAAAAAGGAGATCCGCTGCGGCCCCAGGCTCTGGAGCTCGACGGGGAATTGATTTGTAAACACCTTCTCAGGCGCTGGCGGGGCTGGCCTGGGGCGATGGCAGCGGGCGGCGGGGCAGGCGCAGGCTGGCCGGGACGCCGGGGCGCATGCCTCGCTCGATCTCGAAGGCGCGATATAGCTGGTCCACGTCCACGCCTAGCCGGCGCCGCAGCTCGCCCAGCCGCACGTCCATATGCTTTTCGAACGGGAACAGATGAAGATTCGGCACGGGATTGGCTTTGCCTATCACGACGCCCAAGTCCATGATATCCATTTCCTCTTTAGGATAGCTGTATGGCGGTTTATAAATATATAGACCCACAATCCGATATAGCTCAACTTGAATTCTTGAGTACGGTTTGCAGGTACCAACAGTATATCCAATAATGAAGACCTCGTCTTGCGTATTTAACCCACGCCCAAGAAGAATATGTATGCAGTCATGGCGGAAAGTAGTGGGAAACCCCCGAAACGAAAACAGTCCCGGCTCCTCCAGCGTTTTGCATAACCATGAGACGTCCTTGAGATCGGTCCTTGGCATCGTGTCAAAGACTTCGCGCAGGGTTTTATCATCATTATCTAAGCCAGGATTCCAGCTGGCAAAGTCTTGGTGCCAGGTGTTGAAGTTAGGATCACTCACTTGATTTGTAAGCATAGCGGAAAATATAGAGAACTTGCCTGCGTGCGTCAACGCCTGTGGGTATCGCGGAATGTCGATCAAGCGTCGGCGCGCCGAAGGCGCACCCCTGAGATCTCTTGCGAGCCGAGGAAGTCTCGGAACATGCCGCCGGGCGGGTCTGCCCCCTGGGCTCCTCAGCGGGGGGATTATTGGGGCGACGCGTTCTGGGGTCGGGTGCGATGCATCCGGCGCGCTCGCGTTACTCGCCGGCGATGGTGGTGGAGGCGTTCCATTGCTGGACGGCGTGCGGGCCGGAATAGAGCCATAGCTTGTTCCAGAAGTCCGGCAGAACGGCGTTATTCACGAAAGCGCCTTCCATGACGTAGTTAATCTCGGCCAGGGGGTGGGGGTAGTGATTGTCGGAGCCTACGACAAAGATCGAGTCGTCAATAATCGATATTTTCATATGCTGACCCACTGATTTGGGGAAGCCGGCCACCGCGAGCGAACCGCCGGCCTTTACCACGGTTGTGGAATTGGGCCAGAAATAGTGAGTATCGGTGGGCTCATTTGCGGCATCGGTGAAGTGGATCGGGGCAACAAACAGACGGTTAAACAGCTTTACGCGGTGGAGGTCATCCGCTCCGCGGAGCTT
Source organism: Pseudomonadota bacterium (assembly GCA_035345735.1). GTDB lineage: Bacteria > Myxococcota_A > Polyangia > Palsa-1104 > JAEUJZ01 > JAEUJZ01. The sequence continues at coordinate 19,035 of DAORCZ010000038.1, forward strand.
CCCGGTACCGAGCGTCGGCCGGGCATAGTACATAATATAGTCGGCTGCCGACTGCGGACCATTGGTCACGTTATAGTAGACGTCCATGATGCCGCTACCGTAAGGCGCGGTCACGACGACATATACCTTTAGGTTCGGATTATTATACAGGGCGTTGCCCAGATCTTTACAGGTCGAATGAGGGAAGCGCGTCATGACTCCCCCCATAATATTCATGGCGACAAGATCCTGATGGGCCAGCTTGACCGACGTCTGCGCATTCGAGATCAAGAACTCCTTCATATAGTCGCTGGCGTTGTAGGAGCCAAACGTCGCTTTGTTGAATCCCCCGCAGCGGCCCACCGTCAGGATGCGGCACTGATGCCACTCAGGTCCGGGGCTTTGCATCTGATCGTCAAACGGATCTTCATATCCCTCTGCGGGAACGGAGGTGATCGGGTTCCAGGTCGCTTTCGTTGTATCCAGCTCCCAAGCAACGATATACGTCGAGGTCTTGTTGGAAACCATGGAGATTGGATTCCAGCTGGTTTGGTTGGCGATCCCGAAGCTCCACAAAAATGAAGCGTAGTTGCGGGCGTCGAGCGCGGCCGGGCCCTTGACCTCGACCGACACGTCGTGGACCGGCGGATACTGACGATAATCCGTGTCGTAGAGGTTGTGGCCGCCAACGACTGCATGGGCCGCGTCCGAAGCGAAGATCTTTGAGTGGTTAAAAATCGCGACACTGGTCCCTGACCAAGAGAAAAAGACACCGAAATAAATTTTTACTTTGACTCCCACCAGGGCTCTCTTGAGATTGTCCATAAATTCTTTATGAACTTCATCACGCCCGGATTGCGGGGGTTTCCCGAAGAGCATCCGCACGGTAAAAGAGCCACGCTTGGCGCGCTCTTTGATCCCATTCACGATTGCCTTATAGAAAACGCCTTTTTCGCCGGCAGGTCCGCGGGGCGGATCCAAACTTGTGATATCTACAATGCTAATCGCAGACTCGATGACCATCTGCATTGCAACCGCCAGCTTGTCGACCGAGGCCTGGGCTCTATTCTCCACGCCACTTTTGGTCATCGGCTGGCCAAAACAATCAGGGGTGATATGCAGCCTGGCATAATTATTATCCCGGACTGGACTCCACAGCTTCCCCTCTTCCTTGGG
>DAORCZ010000039.1:0-19786 GCA_035345735.1 Pseudomonadota bacterium
CTAATCCCCCGCCCCGCCTAATCCCCCGCCCCGCCTAATCCCAGCGATCAAGCTGGTAGCGCGTGCGCACGCCGCGCGTCGTGACCGCAAAGATCTGATTCCACGTCGAGCCTTTGGTGAGGCGAATGCCGCAGGCCTCGGCCGTGTCCTTGCCTGCGATCACCTGACCTTTGACGTAGGCTTCTAGCGTGGCGCGGATCGCGTGGTACTCGCTGCGCAGCGACTCGACGAAGAAGCCGGCACCCTGGCGATAGGTCAGATCGCGCGCGCCTTGCAGCACGAAACAGACCGATGCGCCCTGGTGCGGGAAGCTGCGCGACTCGTCCCACAGCGTCGGCTGCAGCACAACGGCCGAAACGCGGTGAAACACCCCTGGCTTTAAGTTCCAGTCGCTCGGCGCCGAGCCGTTCACATACAAGTACCAGGACACGCGATTGCGTCGCGATTCGCTGTCCCACTGCAGGATCGGCGGCGAGTCGGGATTTTCCGCCGTCACCATCGCCATGTAGGGCTCTTTGCCGGTCGGCACCCAGAAGTCGATGGCCTCGGCAGTCGGCAGCACCGTGGCGGCAAACTTCACCCAGGTCATCACGGCAGGTGGAGCCCCGTCATCCTCCGCCGCGCCGCCGGACTGGCCCAAGAGATGGGAAAAGATGCCGCCGGTCTTTTGCGCGCGCTCTTCCACCCGCGGCTGCCACAGGCACTGCACATCCGACAGCTTGGCAAAGCGCCGCGCCAGCGAGCCGGCACTCTTCATGGCGGCGACGATCTTTTCCGCCTGCGCGATGTTGCCGGCGGTCGGTGCCGCCTGCGGTCGCTGGTACTGCAGTGGATGCATCTTGGCGTCAAAGCGCTCTTTGATCGTCTGAAACGGCAGATCGGCGACGATGTCTTGCAGCAGCGTGCCGATCATGCCAGCGCGAATATGGCAGTACCCAGCCGGAGCCGTCGCTGCCGCTTGCCACAGCAGACCCTTGCGCCGCGTCTCGTTCTTCGCTGCCGCCAGCCGCTCGTGCAGGTCCTGCAGCCAGGACGCGACGCCCTCGCACTTTTCCGAGCGATAGAGCGCGCCCGAGCGCAGGTAGCTATGCGCCTTGCGCACCGCGGCAAGCGGGAACTCTTGCAGTCCCCGCTCCAGCATCTCGCGCTCCTCGCGCCCCTCGGCCATCGCCTGACCGGCTGTCTTGACCAGCGAGTTCCACAGGCGCGGGGTCGGCAGGCTCAGCGAGAAGTGCTGCCACTCGCCGGTCTGCGGCTTGCCCAGCACGGCTGCACTCGACAAGAAGACCCCCGTGATCTCGGCCGCGGCGACCGCCTGCCGCAAGCGTCGGCTCGCCTCGGCAAAGTTGGCCTGCGCCGTTTCCGGCCACAGCGCGGGCGTGGTGCGCCCTTTGTCATCGATCGTCACCAGGCTGCCGTAGCGCTGAATGAACTTGCGGCAGGCGGCGCAGTTCATCGACTGGCGCAGCGCATCGGGAATCGCCTCCAGATAGGTCTGCCAGAGGTCCCCGGCGTTGGTGACAAAAAGCGGTGCACCGGAAGCGATCGCCGCCGCAAAGTGCGCACGCACCTGGGCGCGAAGCTCGTCGTGGCCATCCTCTACATTCGGGCCAGGCAGAGCGGCCTTCCCCGCAGTAGCGACAGGTTCCATGGATGCTCCTTTGTGATCGATAACGGCAGGGGGGGCGGGCAGACAGCGACCGGGGCGTAGAGCGTCGCCAGCGACGGCGGGATGGGCTTAGCTGCGGTTGAGGACGTCGCCCGTATTGCTGACCGTAGGCTGGTAGTAGTCGGAGGTCAACTGGCGATCTTTGATGGTGTTCCCGAGCGCGTCTTCGAGAAACTTGGTCTCTTCAATGCAGGCCTGGCCAGGCACGCACTTGACCTGGACCTGCACTTCTCCGCTCGGGCTGATGGTGATCTCAAGCTCACGGCGCTGTGCCATGGGAAACTCCTTTGTGCTTGGTTACTTCCGGCCGACCGGCCTGCGGGAGGACGGCAGCCCCCCTCGGCCCTTGCGGCTCATCCCCACTTGCCGACCGACAGCTTGATCGTACCGTCTTCGGCCTGCACCTGCTCTTCGATGCGATAGCCCTGCTCTTCGCAGGCGGCCACGACTACTTGATATGCATAGGCTTTATTGATCTCGTCGACCACTTCCTGCTCGGTCTTGCCGATCGTGGTCTCGACGCCCCACCAGTCGGCCTGCAGGCCATAGGTGCCGTCTTCGTTTTTGACCACGCCGATGTCGTAGCGGCTCATGTTGATCGACACCTCGGCCAGGCTGGTCTGGCCGCGCCAGCCGCGCACCGTCACGCCCTCTTCGGCGTGGGTGTACTTCCACTTCAGCGCATCCAATGCTTTGAGCAGGCACTGGATGTTGGTGATCTTGGTCGCGACGGTCGTGAAGTGACTCATCAGACTGCCCCCCTACATGCCATCTACATATCGAGGCGGCCACCGTCTTCACCGGGTACGGCGAAGCGATCGCGTGTCTTTTTGTTCAGCACGGGATTCTTAATTATCGAGGCGGTGCGAGCGCGGGTGCGGGCCCACTCGCGCATGTCGGCGATCTTTTCCTGCATGGTGACGGCCAGCGGCACGATCTCTTTGGCCCCGTGCAGCAGCTGCTCGGTCGACAGGTCGCGGACGTGCGGATTGGCGTCGAAGGCCTCGTACAGCGCCCCGACCACCACCTGCTCGACTTCCGAGCCCGAGAAGTCGGGCATGGCCTCGATCAAGCGATGCATGTCGAGCGTGTCGATCGCCCGCTTCTTCTTCGAGAGGTGGATCTTGAGGATCTCGGCCCGCTCTTCCATGGTCGGAAGATCGACAAAGAAGATCTCGTCGAAGCGGCCCTTGCGCAGAAGCTCAGGCGGCAGCGCCCGCACATCGTTGGCCGTCGCGATGACGAAGACCGGCGAGGACTTCTCCTGCATCCAGGTGACGAAGGTGCCAAACACGCGCGAGGTCGTGCCGCCGTCCGACATGTTCGACGAGCCCGTGCCCGAGAAGCCCTTCTCCATCTCATCAAGCCACAGCACCGCCGGGGCGACCGCTTCAGCTGTCTTGAGCGCCTTGCGGATGTTCTCTTCCGAGGCACCCACCAGACCACCGAAGATCTTGCCGACATCCAGCCGGAGGAGCGGCATCTGCCAAGCGGCGCCGACGGCTTTCGCAGTCAGCGACTTGCCGCAACCCGGCACGCCCAGAAGCAGGATGCCCTTGGGCATCGGCAGACCGAAGTCACGCGCTTCCGACGTAAAGGCATGGCGACGCTTGGTCAGCCAGGTCTTGAGGATCTCCAGACCGCCGATGCTGTCGAGGTTGTCCTCGGCCTCGTAGTATTCGAGGATGCCGCTCTTGCGAATGATGTGCTTCTTTTCGCTGAGAATGGTCGGCAGGTCGAAGGTGCGGTGCCGAACGATCGACTTGGAGAACGTGTTCTCGGCCTCCATCAGCGTCAGACCCAGCGCGGCATCGACGATCGCCTCGCGTCCTTCGGCGGTCTTGGCCGGGCCGGGATCGCAACCCTGCGGCAGCTGACGCACCAGCTCATCGACGACCTTGCCGATCTCCGAGCGATTCGGCAGCGCCCAGTCAACGATCGTCAGATCCTTTTCCAGCTCGGGCGGGATCTTGGTCACCGCCGACAGGATAAAGACGTGCTTCTGCGTCTTGTTGCGCAGGTCGTGCGACAGATCGCGCAGCTTGCGAACCACCGTCGGATCGTTGACGAAGGCGTGGAAGTCGCGCAGCACGAACAGGCCGCGCCCTTCCTGCGCATTGATGTAGTCGAGCGCCTTGATCGGATCCTTGACGTCGCCGCCTTTGAGCGTGCCGAAGCGCTGCTCGAAGCCGCGCGTGATCGACCACACGCCGAGCTTCATATCGCGGCGCCGCGCCAGCTTAAGGAGCGAGGCCTCGACGCGCGCTTCTTCCGAAGACACGACGTAGATCAGCGAGTAGCGGGCGCGGATCAGATCCAGCACCTCCCGCTCGCTCTGGTTCAGTTCTTCGCTGTCGGGGGCAGCGGGGAGCGGCTTATCTGAAGACATGTCTTTCCGTTCTTATGCGACGACCAGGCCTACTCGATCACCGCACGCAGGCTGCGGATCTGAGAGCGGGCGTCATCAAAGCAGTTCATGACTTCTTCGAGGGTACTGCGTAGCTTGCGGGCCACATCCTTGTCGGGAACCGCGCGCTCGACCTTGTTGAAGCCCTCTTCCAGCTCCACCAAGTTCTTGCGCAGACCGCCTAGCGCATCGGTGATGCCATCGTACGCAGCCGTCGCGACCGCCTTGAGCTCGGCGACCTCTTGGCTGCCGGCGGCATTCGCTGCGGCAGCGGCCGGCGCGGCCTGGGCCTGCGCCTGAGCTTGGGCCTGAGCTTGCGCCAAAGCCTGAGCCTGGCTCTGCAGCTCGCCTTCCAGCGAAGCGATCCGCGACTTGAGCTGATCGCGTTCGCTCTGCAGCGCGGCCAACGCCTGCTTGTTGCTCTCGCTGGCGCTGTTGTTCTCGCTCTGGCGGGCGTGCATGGTCTCTAGCTCGCGCTCGACATCGTCGCGATCTTTGATCGCCGCGTCGCGCTCTTGCTGCAGCTGTACGCGCGCCTCTTCCAGCTTGCTGAGCTCGGCCTGATGTTTGCCTTTGAGCTCGTTCAGCGCCTGCTCGACTGCCTGATCCTGAACCTGCTGGCGCTGCGCCTGCGCCGCCTTGCGTTCTTCGTTGTACTTCTGGATCTGCTTGCTCATCTCGGTCAGCTCGGCCTCGGCCTTCTGCTGCCGCTCGCGCAGGCTATCCAGCTCCTCATTGGCGGAGTCGAGGTCACGACGCAGCGAGCGATTCTCGCCCGAGAGCTGCAGGATCTGGTCCCCGCCCTGCTGGCCGATCATCGCGCGCACGCGATCCAGCTCGGACTTGAGATCATCGACCTGGGCCTGCGTCTTGCTCCCGCGATCGCGTAGGCTGTCGCGCTCACTGCGCAGCTTGGCCGAGCTCTGCTCCAGCTCCTCGACCTGCTTGCGCATGTCTTTGATCTGCGCTTCCTGGTTGATCTTGCCGACGCGCTGCTCCTCGATGATGCGATCGCGCTCTTTCAAGATCGCGCGCAGGTGGTCGGTGTCACCGCGCTCGGTGTTGATGTTGCGCACCTGCTCATCGCGCTCCCGCGCCAGCTTGACCAGCTGAGCATTGAGCGCTTCGACTTCCTTTTTCGCCCGCCGGACATCTTCGCCGTTGGCGGCGATCTGCCGATCCTTGGCTTCCGAGGCGGTCTTGATCTCGTCGAGCTGGGCCAGCGCCTTGGTGTGCTGATCGCGCAGCGACTTCAGATCCTGGCGGAGCTCCTCCGTGACCTTGGTCTCAGCACTCAGCTCGTCTTTGTCTTTCTTGGCCTGCCGCGAGAGCTTCTCCAGCGCTTCCTTGGTGGTGCCGAGATCGGCGCGCAGGCGCTTGACCTCGGTCTCCATGTTCTCCAGCTTGGTCACGGCCTGATCGCGCTCGGTCTGCGCTTCCTGGGCCGCCTTGTTCGCCGCTTCCATGTCGGCGTTGATCTTCTTGAGCTCGTCTTGCAGCTTGGTCAGCTGCTCGCTGCTGAGCTTGTGACTGCCCGAGTCCGCCGGCTTCTCCACGGGAGCCGGGGGGACAGGCTTGGCCTCCTCGGGCTCGGCCGGGGTGGCGGGCTTGGGCGATAGCGACGCCCCCGCCGGAGCCTGATTCATGCTCTGGCGCAGCGGCTGAGCCGGCGCATCCGCGACCTCGACAAACCGGACCTGCAGCGAGCCGCAGCGGATGATGTCGCCATGCGTCAGAAAGTCGCGCTGGATGCGACGCTCAGGCGTGGCCCCAGTCGTGATGTAGGTGCCGTTCGCTGAGCCCAGATCTTCCACCATCCAGCGTCCGCTGGATGGGCTGATCTTGCAGTTGCGACGAGACACCATCGCGTCGTCTGTGCGCACCAGACACTCGACGGCGCGTCCGAGGAAGCCACCTACCTCGGGAATGTCAGCCGCAGCATCCCGACCCTGTGCGTCTCGATAGAGGAGCTTGGCGCCCATGCTTCGTACTCATCTCCTGGGATCTGCAGGATCCCCGGTCTGCGCTACTCGCTAAACTCGGAAAACAATCTCGGTATTACCCACCCGGACGACATCGCCGATCGCTAGCTTCTTCTTCGGCATCCGCTCGCCGTTTACGAACACGCCGTTCGTCGAACCGAAGTCGGCGACTTCATAGCCGCCCTCGACCTTGCGAAAGCCAACGTGCTTGCGCGAGATGCTGGGATCGTTGATGACGATGTCGTTGGTGGCGACGGAACCAATCGTCGTCACCGACTTTTCCAGCACCGCCGCCTGATTGGCCAGCGGGCCGCTCACGAAGTGCAAGATGGCGGGCTTGCCGAGCTCAAACTCGGGAATCGCCTGACAGAACAGGCACTGATTCCAGTCCGGCATCATGGTCTTTTTGCACTTCGGACAGGTCAGGCCGCCACCCTCGGTCATCGACATGACCAGGGCCGCCGCACCTCCCAGCCCAGAGATCGCCATTACGGCGTATGCAAACAGCGAAGACACGCGTCTCTCCTAGCTGAAGATCGACTTGAACTTGAACTCTGTGCGGCCGAGACGGAAGTTGTCGTTGTCGACCAGGAAGTGCTCTTTCACTCGCTTGTCGTTGACGATCACGCCGTTGGTGGCACCGAGGTCGACCAGCTTGAAGCCGCCTTCGACCTTGCGAATCTCGCAGTGACGAGACGACATGAAGCCGTCTTCGATGACTACGTCGCAGTCGCTGGCCGTGCCGATGACCGTGCGGTCTTTGAGCTTGAATGTCTGATCCTTGTACTTGCCCGTCGTGCCCATCAGCCAGCCCATCGCGATGTCACCGGCGGCTTCCAGCGCGACGGTGCGGTTGGCCTTCATCGAGGGCATCGGCGCGCTCGCCGGCAGCGGAGACTGCGGCTGCGCAGCCGGGGCCGCCTCGGGCTTCTTGCGCAGCAGCATGGCGACAATGATCGCCCCCAGCACGCCACCGCCAAGCAGCAGCCACAGCCACCAGCGGTTCTTGCCCTCCGCCGGCTTGGTGGTGCCCTGCGGTGCTTTGGAGGGCAGCTTCTCGTTCACCGCGTTGCTGTACACCGGCCGGCCACCCGCTTCGTGCGTGACCTGGAAGGTGTGCTCCTTGTCGTCGCCCTGGATGGTCAGCGGGAAGGTCAGCACGTACTGCTTCTGGATCTCATCGACGATGGCGTCGAGGCGCGGACCGATCTCGGACGGGGCCTTGGCATAGCGATCGATGCCGTAGCAGCGCTTGGCGATCTCATTGAGGTTGCGCAGCTTGCTGGGATCGATCTCGTTGTACCCGATGGTATCGACGACGATGTTGGCCTGCTGGGCGCGGTTGCCGAGATCGACAAACAGCTTCTTGTCGTTGTTCACATCGATGCCATCCGAGAACAGGATGATCAGCTTGCGGCGCCCCTTCTCCTGCGCCTTGAGCAAGTCGATGGCCGTCCGCACCGCATCGATCATGTGCGTCTCGGCGGCCTCGCCATCGATGGCGATCTTGTTGATCGCGCCATCGGCCTCAGTGCCGGTGCCGCTTTCGAGCAGACGCACCGTACCACCGGCGTAGCTGAGCACGCCCATGCGGCCATTGGTGTTGCCCACCACTTCCGAGATGCGGCGCAGGCCGTTTTTCACTTCGGTCAGCGCTCGCTCGCTGACTACACCGGAAGCCTGGACGACGGCGACGGTATAGATCGGTTCTTTGTTGGCCTCGAAGGTCACCGCTGCCGAGGATGCGCCCTGATCCGCGGCATCAAGCAGCAGCTTGAAGTCACTCGCTTGCCGACCGGCGATCACCGTGCCGTCTTCTTCCACGAACGTCAGGTACAGCCGGATATCGGGCAGCTTGACGAAGTCGAAGCGCTCCAAGCGAAGCTTGGCGTTCTGCGCCTGCGCCAGACCCGGCGCGGCCAGCGTGCCGAGCAGGGTCAAGGCACAGCCGAAGAGCAGGCTGAGGAGCCCGCGGCTCGACGTCATACAGCGACTTGCAGGGAGCTGCTTTTGATGAGAGGAGCGAACGCGCATGGTCGTGTTCTGCCTGCCCTAGTTCTTGGTCTTGAAGCGGAACGTGGTTCGCCCAAGACGGATGTTGTCGCCGTCCACCAGCTCAACTGAGGCAATGGTCTTGTCGTTGACGTACGTGCCATTGCGCGAGCCGAGATCGGTGATGCGGAAGCGACCGCCCTGCCCCACCGTGATCTCGCAGTGACGACCCGAGATCGAGGCGTCAAACACCCGAATCTCGCAGCCATCCGCGGTGCCGATCGTCGCCTTGCCCTTGACCTGCAAGAGCTCACCGGTCAGCGGCCCGTCGAGCGGAACCATCCATGCAACATTTTCAGAGCGATCGCCGGTCGCCAGGAGCGGCGCGTTGATCGCGGCCGCGTCCATGGCGATGGTCTTCATCGGCATGCCAGGCGTGGGCATCGGCCCCGCCCCCATCGGCGCTCCCGGCTGGCCATAGGGCATGCCGGGGGCCGGGGGATAACCCGGGGCTCCGGGCTGACCTGGCGCACCCGGAGGAGCGCCTGGAACCGGCCCGGCTCCGACGGGAGCACTCTGACTTTGGCCACAATAGGGGCACTGATCCCAGGTCTTATGCAGCTTCTGAGAACAGCGAATGCAGGTTTTTTTGCTCCAAGGCCACCAGCTCATCTTTTTCTTCTCTGGTTGTTGCGCGACAACCATGGCGTTCGCAGGAGGCTGCGGCGTGTTCATGCCGCCACGCCACGCCCTGGCCTCATTTCCCGTCTGAACCAGCGGCTGCACCGCCATGTTCATTTCATTGCGCACCATCTGCGGCGCGTTCCTCACCCGGTTCACGTCCATCTGGACACTCACCTTCGCTTGGTTCGCGCGGGTGAACAGTGAGGTGATCTCACGAAACGGCCTAAGGATGGTGTCTATGAGCCTGTCGACGAACATCTCGTTCTTACTTTAGCTCATTACCGAGGTTGGTAGAACCAGTAGCGGAACATGTTGATGTCACGGCCGGCCGTCACGGCGATCTGCTTCACCGTGGGCTCGTTCCGCACGATGAACTCGTCGCCGATGATGAACGGCCAGTTGCGCCAGCGGTGGATGCGGTCGGTGCCGGGGCACTCGCAGACGCCGGCCTTCTTGCCGTCGACGTCGAACTCCAGCGAGTAGTCGCCGTACACATAGTCCATGCGGCGGACGATGAGCAGGCGCTTGCCCGGGGTAACGCCCTTGACCTTGTAGGTGACGTGCCCACCTACGTGTGCACGACCGACATCTTCGATGACATCGCCGTTCGGATACTTGAGCTTCTGGCGCGAGCGGTACGAGTCGCGCGCTTCGTTGATCTTGAGGTCGTGGCTGCCTTCCGAATCGGTGTCCATGACCTTGATCATGTCGATGCGGATCCAGGTCTCGCCGTTGATCTCGAGCTCCATCGGCAAGTCTTGCGAGGAGATGCCCTTGATGCGCTCCATATCGTCGGGCGGGATCTCGGTGGGGCCGTACTGGCCGCGCGGCTTGGCGGCCGCCGCGGGGGCTGCCTTCCCACCATCGGCGGGCGCAGCCGGAGCCGGCGCGGCCTGGTTGGGGGCAGGCGTCGGGGCCAGCGTCTCAGCGGCTTCGCCCATGGCGTAAAGCGGCGCCAGCTCCTCACCGGCCTTGGCCAGGTAGACCAGCATGTTGTCGAGCGCTTCCGGCGTGTTGCGGCGCTCGCTCAGCAGCCCCTTGAGAATATCGAGCTGCTTCTTGTAGTTGCCGAACTCTTTCTTCTGACCGAGCTGCGGATGATTGACCTCGACATCCTTGACCAGCTCGTCCTGCAGGGCCGCCAGCATGTTGAGCACTTCGTGCCCATTGCGGTTGTCCAGCAGGTCCGCGGTGTGCAGCGTCTGCGCCGAGACCACGCCAGCCAGCGCGTCGTGAGCGGTGCCGACCTTGCTGTCACGCGCCATCGCCAGCAGCATGCGGCGCAGCCGCTCTAGCAGGATCGACAGCTTGATGCGCAGCGTCGGATCCAGCCAGCTACCGATGACACCGGCCCGCGGCACATAGCGCAGGTCGATCTCGTTGGCCTTGGGATCGTTGGGATCGCGGGCATCGCGAATACGCGTGGCGTTGCGGTCGAGCAGGATGCGCCCCAGCTCGATCTCCTCGCGGATATCGGGCGAGGTCTGCGAGATCTCGACCTTGCAGCCTTCCAAGATGCGCCGGTGGCCCTTGTAGGCGGCGTTCTCTTTGTAGGCGATGAAGTCGGTCTCTTGCTCGTAGTAGCGAAGAACGATGTAGACCGTCTGCGGCAGCTTGTACTCTTCAAGCACCAGCGTCTTGATCTCGGCGTCCCACAGCATCAGGTCGCGACCCTGGCCGTCTACGGCGTAGCCGGGCTGGATCTCGACCGACAGGTCACCGCGGGCTCGCGCCACAACTTTCAGATCACCGGTGTAGCCGAAGACAACGCCGGGCGCGTGCATCAAGCGGTTGTGCAGTCGCCGCTTGTCGATGTGATAGCGCTCGGCATCGTTCCAGTCGTGCTCGGTGGTGAGAAAGCCCTTGAAGAAATTGATCCGCTTGAATCCCTTGACTTTGATCTCGCTCTCAGTCGCCATCGCTCGCTTCCTCGCTAGGAACTGGGTTCTCGCTGCTTACTTTTTGGAATCGTTCTCGGGCTTAGTTCCTGGCCCGTCTTTCTTTTCCGCTTCGCCTGCCGGCTTCTCGCCTTCCAGGTCAAGAGCCACGGTGATCCGCGGCGCCCCCCCCTTGCGCAGGCTGATCTCATCGAGCTGCACCTGGGCCCGATCCAGCTTCACGGTCTCCGGTGCGCTCAGCACCGGACCGCTTAGCTTGACCGTCTCCAGTTCGTTGATGCTGCGCGCCGGCTCGGTCTTGATATCTGCCTTGTCGCTCGCGCTGGTCGGCGCGCTGGTCGGCGGGCTGGCCGGCGCCGCTCCCTCTTCGGTGGTCACGACCTCTTCGCGATCGACCACCTTCAGATCGACATCGACGTCGATCTGTGGGCCGCGTCCGCCCTTGACGTGGCCTTCGACCTCGGCCGTGCCGGTCACTGGCGGCGTCTGACCCGTCAGACCGCCCAGGTCCATGCCATCGGTCGAAACGCCAGCGCGTTCCAAGAGCTCGCGCATGATGTCGTCGAGCTTGAACTCGCGCGCACCTTCGAAGCCGAACTTGTTCGAGGTGATCTCTTTGCCTTCGACCGGAGCATTGTCGGCCTTGGGGGCTCCGACGATGGCCGGCAGCTGACGCTTCTTGGTGCCGAACAGCTCGTAGACCGTGGGGTCGGGAATCGGCGGCGGCATCTCGGCTTCTTTGGGAACCTCGGGCTCGCCGGTATCGGGGTTGATCGGCAGCGGGGTGACGATTTCGTCGCCGATGTTGACGCCCGAGCTGATGCCGATGCGGTAGAACGCGCGTTCCTCGAAGGACAGCTTCGGCTCCTCGAACTTCAGCATGTAGTGCGAGTGCGAGGGCTTCTCCATCTCGATGATCTCGTGCAGCCGAATGATCGACTCGGGCGAGACCTCGCGGAACTGGTGCGGCATCACGCACAAAAACGCGTGCGCCTTGTCGACCGGCGGCAGGATCACGGTATCGATGCCGACCGTCGAGCTGACCCCGATGCGCAGACCCTGATAGGGCCAGACGTTCTCTTGGATATGCGGCTCGAAGCCGGTGAACAGCGAGATAAAGAGCTTGAGGCCCTTGACCGTGCCGCGCCAGCGGTAGAGCTCCATCGCCTTTTTGATCAGGCGACGCTTCTTGTTCACCGGCCAGTCGGTCTCGAGCAGCATGGCCGACCACGAGGCCAGCCAAGGCAGGAAGTCTTCGCGCGTCTCGTACGAGTCAAAGTACTGGTGGATGCTATCGAGCTGCGACTCGATCGAGCCGAACAGGTGCTGCACGATCCACAAGAGATCGCGCACGATGTTGCGGCCGGTGGCATCGCTGCGCTGATAGATCGCGGGCAGCCACTTGATGTAGCTCTCGCGCGAGATCCACAGCGTGACTTCCTCACCGGTGTAGACCATCTGGCCGCGCAGCGGTCGCTGTTCGAGGACGGTGTCTTTCTCTTCGTAGCTCTCTTTGTACAGGCGGGCGCCGACGCGCAGCTTGGCGTGCATGATCAGCAGCAACGCCTTGCGCATCGGCAAGCCGACGACGTCGGGAACGCGGACTAGCGTGCGCGGCTGCAAGTCCCGCTCGGCCAACATCAGACCATCTCCTGACGAACGCGCTCGATGACTGCGACGTTGACGACGTGCGGCAGCTCATCGCCCTTGAGCTTCACACTCTCGACCATGACGCGGCGATCCTCGTCGTAGATCTGCACCGAGTCGATGGCATCGACACCCGGTACGTCTTCGACGACATGCACCAGATCGGTGCGATAGATCGGGCGGGTAAACGGCCAGCCCTTGCCATCCTTGCCGCCGATGAGCGGGTGCAGATAGCGGCGCAGGCGCTGCTCGATCTCGTTGCGCAGGCGCTCGCTCTGACCAACCGTGCGGCGGATCAGCGTGACCTTCAGCGAGATCTCGACATAGGTCGGCTTGGTGACATCGAGGATGGTTGTTACCAGGCGCCGCTCGTCGAGATAATTGCGAACATAGCGACACAGCTCGGGCGGGGGCACCAGCTTGCGCGTCAGATCCAGCGTGCGGTCATCGCCACGCGGCACGACGATCAAGTGGACGTGACCCGGCTTCTCATCCGACGGCAGACACTTGGCGCGGGCGATGCTGGTGGTCGAACGCAGGGCCAGCGTCTCGAAGTCTTCGCCGGTGACCGCACGGTCACGGCTCTTGATCTGCATCGGCGCGCGCTCTTTGGCCTGATCGACCGTCTCGGCATCAGCACCACCGACCGCCGGCAGGACGTTGTAGACCTTCTCGATGTAGGGCACCGCGCGGGTCAGCGAGGTCAGGGTCTGGGCATTGACGTTGCCACGCGACCCACCGCCGACGCGATACTCGCGGGCGATGATCGAGTTGCGCATCTGCGGCGGGATCATGCCGCGCACGCCGTCGCCGAACGAGATCTGGCGGGTCAGTGGATCGCGCACGTAGTGACGCGACTTCGGGCCGGACTCAAAGAAGCTCTCGACCTCGCGCCAGCGGACGAAGTAGCCGTTATCGCGATCATCCGGTGGCGCTGGACGCCAACAGTCGGAGCCGAGATCGGTCAGCTCTTCGACGTTGGGCTCTTGGATCTCGCGCACCTCGATGAGCTGACCGTCGAGAATCGGGCCGTGCAGCAGGGTATAGGTCTGCAGCGGCGTGCCATCGGAAGATCCCAGGATCTCGTTGTAGATGGTGCGAACGTTGGCCGCTTCGACGGTGTTCTGCAGGATGCGGCGCACGCGCGGCGGCTTGATGTAGCCGCCCATTTCGAGCCGCGCTCGCAGCCAGTAGCGGTCCTCGGTGAACTTCAGGCACTTCTCGTGATCGTCGGGGCCAACGAAGTCGATGAAGCCCGACTCGGTAAAGTTCTTGCTGCCGTCGTTGACGACCAGGTTCACCCAAGCCTTGCCGTTGTAGTACTCCCAGACGACGCGCTGCTCGGGCTCCCACAGCGACGCGCGCTTGGCGTAGTACTGCGCCAAGTGCTCGGCGTGGCTGTAGTCCATCTCCATGGTGTTGGCATCGAGGAACTGCATGTAGAGACTGATCGTCTCGTTCGGCAGCCGCGAGTTGAAGCCGAGGTACAGCGCCGCGCCTTCGTCAGCAATCGCCTGGAAGGGCTGGAACGGGCGGTACTCGTTCTTCTCTTCTTCCGAGTGATCGCGCCAGCGGAAGTCGTTGAACGAAACGCAGTACTTCAGGTGATCGAGGTTGGTGGCGTAGCGAATGCCGATGCTCTTGAGCGAAGGCGGGCGCAGCGGCTTTTCGTCGCGCCAGACCCACTTATCGCCGTCGAGCATGTAGGCACCGGGGATGCCGTAGTCACCCTGCTCGATACGCACGCGCAGCCAGTAGTTGGCTTCGCCAGTCACCTCGCCAGGGGACAGATCGGGCGGCCGCAGGAACTTCACGGTGCCGGTCTTGCTGAACGCGTTGGTGCCATCGATGAAGCCCAGCGCGTTCTGCTCATAGCCCGGCGGGGCCTTGCCGCGCGGCGTCGCCTTGCCCAGGATGCGCCACTTCTTGCCGTCGAAATACTCCCACGACAGGATCAGATCATCGGAGGGCTTGGGGGCCGGCGCGATCTGCGGATCGCTGAGGATGAAGTCGATCTCGACCTGCACCCCGACCTGGCCCAGCGTCTCTTGCGAAGACAGGTAGAGGCAGTGATCGGCCTTCGGCTCGTTGCCGAAGGGATGAATGTTCTTGCCGAGATCGAGCGCGATAAAGACGTTGTTGTCGAGGTTGGCAAAGGCCTGATCGGGCACGATGCCTTCGCCGGCCACTTCGATGTGACCGCGCACCGTATCGATCTCAGTCTCGGCGACGTTCTTCGGCACCTCGGCCAAGCGGCCGCGGATCCACACGCTGTTGATGCCGCTGATCGTCGTGGGATGAATGTCGGAGACGCCGGTGAAGATGACCTCGCCGCGCTCGACCTCAAGCTGCGCCATGTGCAGCTCGCGCCAGCGGCGGCCGTTCCAGTACTCCCATTCCAGGAGACGGGCGAGATCGCGACCGCCGTGATCGGGCGCCGTGATGGCGACGCGCAGCACGGTCGACTCGTTGATCGACAGCAGCCGATCATCGCCCAGATAAAGGAAGCGATCGACGCGCTCGGCACCCGCGAAGGCCGGGAAGCCTTCGGCCCGCTCACCCGCCAGGTATAGCGAGTTGTCGGAGTAGGTCTCGTCGAAGTACGAGAAGCAGCGATCGAGCTTGGCGCTGACCACGGTCAGGTCGCGCATCGTCTCGAACAGCACGGCGTCTTCTTCGTCGGCCTGCGGCGTCGACACCTGCAGGCCCTTGCGCAGGATCTGACGCGCCACGCCTTCCATCAGATCAAAGGTCAGCAGGGCGCGCGCGGGCTGCGCCGGCTGCAGCTTGATCCCCAGCATGTCGAGGAAGGTGAGGTAGTTCTTATCCGGCACCTTGTTGAGCCGATACAAGATCAGCTCGGTCATCCATGAGCAGAGCTCCAGGATGGTGATGCCAGGATCCGAGGGATTGTGGTTCGTCCACTCCGGGCAATAGCGCGGGATCAGACGAACAGCCTCGGCAATAATGTCTGCGTACGTCCGATCGTCGAGTTTCGGCGTCGGGATCATTCTTGATCACTCCTGCGCAGATAGAACGGATAGACGAGGTTGCGCGACACGTTGCTGCCGCGGACCTTGTAGCGAATGTCGATGAGCAACTTGTGCGGCTCGGCCGGATCGGGGTTGGCATCAGCCGAGATGTCTTCGATGCGCGGTTCCCATTTCTCCAGCGCCTCAACGACATAGTGGGCCGCCAACCCGGCGGTGTTGATGTTGTTTGGAGCAAACAAAAGTTCGTGGATGTCGCACCCGAAGTACGGGCGCATCACGCGCTCACCCGGCGCTGTGCCGAGGATGATCAGGATGGACTCGCGGACCAGATCGTCGAGCGAGCTCTGGGCCATGCCGCCGTTTCGGTCGACCATGACCGGGTAGCGCCACCCTTTTCCAAGAAAGCTGCGCGCCATGAATTCCTCTTCGTCTACGGCTGAGCGGACGCGATCCCCGACTCAGCCATCCCCCTTGCCACGCCCCCGCTGACTGCGGTTCCCATCCCCGTACCCCTCACGCTGCGATGCAACAGACCTCACAGCAGGGCATGACTATATCCGATCCTAGGACTTTCCTCCCACCTGAATCGGCTTTGCGTCGTAGTGCATGTCGTCATCCGGCTGTTCGCCGAAGCCGACCTCAATAAAGTGGCGGCAGTCCTTGTTTTGACAGGCGACTTGGGTTACGCGCTCGCGTTTGGAAACCGCCAGGGTCTGCTTCTGACAGAACGGGCACTTCATGGCGCCCGTGCGTCCCGAGCGCAGGTCATCCAGCACGTCCTGCCAATAGATCTCTTCATCGACCATCGATCATCCCCCCAGTAGACCTTGCGACCTTGCGACCTCAGGGCCAAGTCGCCGAGGCAGAGCAGCGGGCGCGGGGCTCAGCTGCAGTGCCGCGGAGGTGAGCCGCGCGCGACCTCGTAAAGGCCCTGTGCGACAGCGGTTCGACTCCCGAGGTTCGTGTTATCGTACGGACACCTTGGGGCATAAATCAACCCTGCTAATTTTCTCTGGGTTACGGCGGTCGGCCGAGCGGGCCCTTGCCGTCGTTCAGCAGGGTCCGGGGCGCGCCGGAGCGGAAGCCACGAGCCGCCGCGCTGGGCGCCCACGGCCAGGGCCTGGCCGGGCGTTGAGCATCCTTTTGACCCTCGCTCTGCCTCTTTTTCTGGGTGGGTTTCTGGCTGGGTCGGCGTGGGGTTTTGGGGGCCGCGATCGGGTGGAACTCGCGCAGCTTGAGTGGCCAGCCGGGCCGGGCGAAGCGGCGGGGGGCGGCGCGAGCATGCCGCGCCCAGATGCGCTCCGCCGCCTGCTGTGGGAGATCGAAAAGCGCACTGCGATCGAGGTCAACCCCGAGGCCGCCACGGTCCGCTTGGGTGAGCTGTCGGAGCTTCACCGCCACCCGCTGATCTATCTGACCGGCGATCGCGCATTCCCCATGCCCAGCGATGAAGATCTGGCTCGCCTGCGTCGCTATCTGGTCATGGGCGGCATGCTGATTGTCGATAGCGCCGAAGGTCGGGCGGGCGGCGGCTTCGATCAGTCGGTGCGTCAGCTGACGAGCCGCCTGTTTCCCAACCGGGCGCTGACGCGGCTCAGCGAAGAGCACGTTCTGTTTCGCGCCTTCTATCTTCTGCGCGTCCCGGCCGGACGGATCATCGCGCAGCCCTACATCGAAGCCGTGTTGCTTGGCGATCACGAGCGCGGCGATGGCCGGATGGCGATCGGCGAGAGCCGATCCGAAAGTGACAGCGACGGTAAGCGCGACAGCGGACCGCGCGGCGAAGCGCGCCCTGAGCGGGGCGAGACCACGGCCCCGGCCGGCAGCCGCGGGCGGGCGGTCATCGTTTATTCGCAAAACGATCTCGGCGGCGCCTGGGCCCGCGATCGCTTCGGGCAGTGGGTGCACGAGGTCGTGCCCGGCGGTGAAACCCAGCGCGAGCACGCCTTTCGGCTGGGCGTGAACCTGGCGATGTACGCCCTGTGCCTGGACTACAAGGCCGATCAGGTTCACGTGCCGT
Source organism: Pseudomonadota bacterium (assembly GCA_035345735.1). GTDB lineage: Bacteria > Myxococcota_A > Polyangia > Palsa-1104 > JAEUJZ01 > JAEUJZ01. The sequence goes on from DAORCZ010000039.1 coordinate 17,293, forward strand.
TCATCATGCGCCGTCGGATGTGGCAAGCCCCTGCCCCCAAGATCAACTTCGAAGGCCAGAGCCGCCCCCCGACTCCGCCACCCGCGGGCTCGGTCGGCGCGCCAACCCCCAGCGAGCACTAGGCCCCTCTTCTTTCTGCGCCGATGGGATTCCTGAGCACCTACCTTCGCGTCTTCGATAACTGGCAGCCCTTCCGGGCGCTCGGCGGTGGCGACTACAACGAGTGGCGCCTGGTGCTGATGGCGCCGTTTGGCTGGCCGGTCCGCATCTTCGCGCTCGTCGTCGCGGCGCTGATCCTGGGGCTGGCCTTCCGGGCACTGCGCAGCGATGTGCGAAGTCGCCGCGCGACGCTGCTTTTCCTGCGCGCGCTGGGCCTGCTGCTGGTCCTGATCATCCTGTTCCAGCCAGCGCTGAAGCTGCGCAGCGTCACCCGCATGCCGAACCACATCGCGGTGGTGGCCGACATCTCGCAGTCGATGCAGCTTGCCGAAGATGGCGGCACCGAGACCCGCGCCGCCCGCATCGCCGCGGTGCTGCGTCGGGCCAAAGAGTCGGGTGAGCTCCGCCGGCTGCGCGACGATCACATCCTGGACTTCTTCGGCTTTGGCGAGCGCCTGATCCCGCTGTCCGAGAGCGATGTCTTGCGCCCCGCCGGGCCGGTCAGCCACGCACCAGCGACCCGCATCCTGGAAGCCTTGGCCAGTGTCAGGCAGCGCTACGACGCCCGCGATCTGGCCGGGATCGTGCTTCTTTCCGACGGGCTGGATAATGGCCGCCTATCGGCCAGCGAGGCCACACCGCAGAGCCGCGCCAGCAGCAAAAGCACCGATGGCAGCCCGCCGACCGCGACACCGAGCCCCGCTCCCGAGGGCAGCCCAGCCGGGCTGGCGCTGGATGCCGACAGCAGCAGCTTTCTAAAGACGCTCGATGCCCCAGTGCACACCATCGCGGTCGGCAAGCCCGGTCTGCGCGATGTCGCGATCAGCCGCGTGCTCAGCGATCAGTTCGCCTTCGTGCGCACCGCCGTCGAGGTTGAAGCACACGTGGTGGTGCTCGGCGCGCAGGCGGCGGGCTGGGAAGGTCGCCACCTGCCGGTGACGCTGCGCCGCGATGGCCAGCCGGTGCTGACGGTAGAAGTCGCGGTGCTGCCCGGTCAGAGCGAGTACCGCGTCGTCTTCCCCTTCACACCAGAGCGCGTCGGCAAATACCTCTACGAGATCTCGGTGCCGACCCTGCCGGGCGAGGCGATCGCCGAAAACAACCATCGCGCCTTCGTGCTGCGCGTGGTGCGCGACAAGATCCGCGTGGTTCACGTCGCCGGTCGCCCGACCTGGGACGTGCGCTTCCTGCGCGGCCTGCTCAAGCACGATCCCAACATCGATCTGGTGTCGTTCTTCATCCTGCGCTCGCCGAGCGATATCGAGTTCGTGCCGTCGGAAGAGACCTCGCTGATCCCCTTCCCCTGCGAGGAGCTGTTCCAAGAGCAGTTGCGCAGCTTCGACCTGGTCATCCTGCACAACTTCAACTACAGCGCGTACTGCGGTCAGTTCCTGCAGCCGGCCATCGTGCCCTTCGTCAACGAGGGCGGCGCGGTGGCGATGCTGGGCGGCGATCTGTCGTTTAGCTCGGGTGGCTACTACGGCTCCGAGCTGTCGCAGATCCTGCCGGTGGTGCTGATGCCCGATGACAGCGGCGGAGCCCCGGCAAGCGGCGCTGGGATCAGTAACGGCGTGAGCGCGCTCATCGACAGCGAGCCCTTCCAGCCGCGCCTGACCCCGGCGGGCAAAAGCCACGTCGTCACCGCGCTGCGCCTGGACGTGCGCGAAAACGCTGGGATCTGGGACGGGCTGCCGCCGCTCGAAGGGCTGAACCTGGTGGCGCGGGCCCGGCCGCAGGCCACGGTGCTGCTGGCGCATCCCAAGCTGCGCGATGACAGCGGCAATCCCATGCCGGTGCTGACCGTCGCCGAGTTTGGCAAGGGGCGCACGCTGTCGCTGCAGGCCGATTCGACGTGGCGCTGGGGCTTTGGCGCGGTGCCCCGACCCGAAGTCGCCGGATCGCGGGGCGCCCGACGGGGCGGCGGGGGCGAAGCGGCGGCCCTAGGGGACGATCACGGGCGCGGCGGAGCGTATCAGCGTTTCTACACACAGGCGATCCGCTGGCTCGTGCGCGATCCCTCGCTGCGCCTGCTACGTATTGAAACGAGCGACTCAGAATATAATCGGGGTCAGCCCGTACGCGCCGAGCTGCGGGCCTTCGGTCCCGACTATCGGCCGGCGCAGAAGGCCGACATCAACCTCTCTTTGACCCGCATCACCGATGAGGGCGGCGAGAGCGCCGCGGTCGGCTCGCCTGCCGCCGGCAACCTGGCCCGTTCGCTGCGCACCGATGAAGAAGGTCTGGCCAGCGTCGAATGGGACAGCCTGCCACCAGGGGGCTACCGTGTCGTCGCGCGCGCCATCCTGGGCGGACGCCCGGCCGAAGACAGCGAGGT
>DAORCZ010000040.1:0-16191 GCA_035345735.1 Pseudomonadota bacterium
CTTGCCCGGGGTCTTCACGGCGCCGCTGCTCAAAAGGATGCAGCGCACGGTGGATTTGCTGGAAGCCCACGGCATCGAACACTTGGATATGGGGCTTTTGGATGTCGATGCCAGCGCCTTTGGCCTGACCCCCGGAGACTACGAGGCGCGCTACGGCTCGGCGCCTGCCCTGCTGAACTACTTCTTCTACGCCCAGCCGGTTCAGACCGCGACGGTCAGCTGGCTGCCCGCGGAGCTTCGTCCCAGCGTCAGCAACTGAGTCTGCATCGTCGGGGCTAGCACTTGGAGCTCGCTCGTGAGCTGTCGGGCGAGGTCGGGGTTCCCGGCTTCGGCGGCTGGCAGAAAGCCGATCAGCTGGCGATTTGGCGGCAGGTCCGCATCGCTTCCAAAACGAGTCAGCAGCGCCCGCAGCAGAGACGGGGTCAGGCTGTGGCTCAGGTCATCGATCAGCGCGCAGGGCGGCGGCGTGGGGGCGCTTGGCGCGGGGTAGAAGAGGGGGGACAGGTGCAGTAGGCGGCGGGCGGTCTGCGGCAGCTCATCACCCGGCAGCTCGGCCTCGGCTCCGTCCGGTCCGAGCACGGTCTGCGTCAGCCGCACCCGCTCGATGTCGACGAACGGACCATCGGTGGCGGGCAGCGCGATCAGCTCGCCCTCGGCCGTTTCGGCGAAGCTGTCGGCAAAGCGGGTGAGCTCGGCGGTGACTTCCTCCTGCTCCTCGGGGCTTTGGAAATAACCGGGGGGCAGCGGTTGGCGCTCAATGCCGATCCGTCGGATGCCCAGCTGGGCCACCGCCAGATACTCCGATAGGAAGTCCAGGAAGCCGGGGTCGCGGGCTCCGCGGGCGGCCAGTCCGACCACCTTGGCCTCGGGAAGCAGGAGCTGCAGGCGATCGCGCAGCCAGATCCCAAGCGGCACGAACAGCGGCAAGCCGCGGCGCAGTCCTTCGTGCAGGATCGGCTGCTCGGGGCGCGTGCTCTGGGCAACCAAGCGCAGGCGACCGGCGTCGCCCTCCAGGCCCTCGCCCAGATCGATCACCGGCGGTCGTCCCGGGCCACTGCGGTGGCGCTCGAAGATCATCCGTCGGTGAGTCCCACCTGCCGACGCGGCATTTCGCGCTTCCAGATGCAGGCTCTCGTCGAGGATCTCGCTCGGCGTCAGGCTGAGAGCATAGTGAAAGCGCGCCGCATCGAGCTCAACGACCAGTTCCAGCCGCGTCGGGCGGTCGCCATAGAAGCGATTCGGCAGGATCGGCAGGGGCGAGCGCGGCCCGCCCAGGGTCAGCGTGCGCAGCAGGCCAAGGGCGCGCAGCAGCGCCGACTTGCCGGCTCCCGGTGCGCCGGTGATCAGAGCGATGCGCGTGGGCTGCGAGGTCGTCGCTGAGCTCCCGCGATCGCCCTCCAGATCGAGGACCACGGGGGGCCCAAAGCAGAGATAGTTCTCCACCGAGAAGCGGATGAGCATGGCGGCGCAGTCTCGCATCGCCGGGGGAAGCTGGGTCAAGGAAATTGCAGTCGCGCGGGGTTCGGCAAGGACGCGCCAAGCGACCGCAATCGGTGATAGCGTGGTCGCCATGGATGAGCACAGTCGCGGATCAGACCGAGGACAGGCGCTGCGCCTGATGCTAGAGACGGCGCTGGGTCGCGGGGTCGAGGCCGGCAAGCGCCTCGCGGGGGAAGCCACGCATCGCGCTCGCACGCTGGAAGAAGACCTGCGGGCCCGTCGCGAAGTCGATGTCGCTGGCATGGTGGCGGGGCTGCGCGCCCGGCTGTTAGAGCAGCTTCAGCTAGAGGCGCTGCCCATCGACGCCGACCTCAGCGAGGGGCGGGCTAAGTGGGGCTTGGGCACGGTGCGCAGCGAGGCCTGGCGCGGCGAGCGTCTGCGCAAGGTCGTGCTGTCGCAGATCGCGGTCCCCGGGGTCTTAGAGGGGCTGGCGCTGACGCTGCTGCCGACGGTCGAGCTAGACACGTCGATCTTTGCGGCCGACCTGATGGCGCTGCCCTGGCGGATCTCGGTGAACGCCGATGTCTACGGTCGCGACTGGCAGACGCGCGATGGGTTGAAGGAAGCGCGAGCCAGCTTTTTCCGTCTGGGCAGCGGTCCCGGTCCGGCCTGGTCAGCGAAGCTCGGCTCGGCGCACGGCCTGCATGCCAAGCTGCGTCCTCGTCAGGTCGAAGAGGGTTTCGCCGCGCTGTCGCAGGGGCTGGGAGCGTACCTCGGCGAACTGGCGGAGGCCCCGCCGGGACGGTCGCAGACCTCGCAGGAGCAGGTGTTCTGGGCCTTCCACCAGAACGGTCCCCGCACACGAGCACCGCTGCGCAAGCTGTTCGGCGAAGACTGGGTCGAGCGCTACTCGCGCCTGCTGTTCGAATAGCGAATCGTCGATTCTCTATTCCGACAGGCCCTGCGCCAGCTTCTTGGCCAGCTGTTCGGTCAGATCCTGCGCGATCTCTTGGCTTGAGCGCTCGGGCGCGCTTTGGCCACCGCCGACCGTAAGCGGGCTCTTGGCGACGACAGCCAGCGTCCGCAGCACCTGGCCATTGCCGCGCGCGAGCAGGGCCGCGATGCGCACGCTGATATGTGGCGGCGCGGTTTTGCTCTCGGCGGGCTCGTAGTCGTAGCCGACCATGGCGATGGGGGCGATGTAGGGCGCGCCGCTAACGCTCGGCGGCAGGCGCAGCGTGATCTCGTCGGCGAGGGCTAGCTCGAACATGCGGCACTCGCTGGCGGTGCCGGGGCGCGGGGACTCACGGGTGGGGGTGATCTGGGCCCGCTCGCCGCCCCAGCGGCCGGTGGCCAGAAACAGATTGAGCGTGGTCAGAACCAGATCGCGCGTCGTGCTGTACGACTCCCGGCAGACCGCTTCGCTCTGGCCGCGCCCGGCCATGTCGCGCACGAAGGCGGCCGGGATGTTGTCCTGCGTGCAGTGGATGACGGGGTAGCCGGCGAACATGGCATCGGCTGGCCAGCTAGGCTGCGCCGGGGTCTTGCGCACGCTGGCCGCACCACCTCCCTGACAGCCTGCCTGCGGGAGCATCATCGTCATCGCAGGCAAGGCCAAGGCCAAAGCCAAAGAGAGTCTGCAGACCGTGGTTCGCGTCGCACATCCGGGCTGTCGCATCGTTTGAGTATCGCGCAGCCCGCCGGGCGAACTCAAGCCAGCGACGGTCGAGGGGCACCGTGAGGTCGGCGGTCGCCCGGCAATACGCTGATCTGGGGCGCCGATCGCGCCTGGCCCTGGCGCCAAGATTTGGCTGGCGCCACGACGCCAGCCGAGTACCATGCCGGCGATGTGGCGAGCAGTCCTATGTAGCATCGTGCTCGGGCTTTCGGCCTGTGCTGCGCCGGCCAAGCAGACGGCGGCCGATCAAGTTCCGACCACCGCGGGTCAGACGACCGCAAGTCCCAGTCCGACCGCGGGCACCGACCCCACCCCAGCTGGGCCACGGGCCGTCCTCTTGTGGCCGGCGCTGTCGCGTTCGGCGCTCTCGGCCGAGCTGCGCAGCGCACTTTCCCCGTCGCTGGTCGAGCCTGAGAACGGCGGCCTGGCGCATGCCGTCACCACGCTGGAGCGGGCGCGTCAGGCCCTGACTGCGCTTCGCTGTGGTGAAGCCCTGGTGCCGATCACCCAGGCCATCGATCGCCTGCTCCTAGAACATCTGATCGCTGATACGCGGCCGCTGCTTGGCGATCTGTACAGCCTGCTTCTGCTCTGTGCCGATCGGGTGAACGACGCGGCGGTGGCGAAGCGGGCTGCAGGGGCGCTGTTTGCACTGCGCATTGCCGTACCGCCCGACGTGGCTCTGGTCCTGGCCCGGCATCAGACGCCGGTGCCTTATGGCCCCCCGATGCCACCGGTGCGCGTCGAAAGCGATCCGCCCGGAGCGCAGGTGTCTCGCAATCTGGCGGGACTGGGCCCGACGCCGCTGTGGGTGGAAGGCGCGGCGGCTGAGACCTCGACCCCAGGTCAGGCGAGTGGAACCGCACCGGCCGCCGACTTCATCGATGTCGAGCTACCCGGCTTCCGCAAGCTGCATCGCGCGCTCCCCGCTTCTGGCGAGCTGGTCTTGGCGCTGCGTCCCGAAGATCGACCGCAGGTGTTGTTAGAACGAGCCGCTCTGCAAGAGCCCGGGAGTGCGGCCCAGGCGGCCACGTTGCGCGCGCTGGGCGAGCTTGTCGCCGCGAGTCGGAACCCGGCAACGCCGCGTCAGATCGTCGTCGCGTGGCCGAAGGCTCAGGCGGGGACGGCTGTCGCGGGGGAAGCGCTGTTCGCCCGCGTCTACGACCTGGAAAAGCGTGACTGGCAGGCAGCGCAGACCGAGATCGCGGCGGGCCCAGCGACGATCCAGGGTCCCGCACTGGCTGCGTTGCCTCACCGCGGCGACGGTCCGCTGCCGGCTGGGGTGGCCTCGGCGCTAGCCGCAGGCGGCGCTGGCAAGAGCGCAGCGGGCAAAGACGGGGCCGGGGGCAAAGAAGCACCCAAGAAGAAGGGCCTCTTCGGCAACACCAAGTGGTACACCTGGGTCGTCGCTGGCGGTGTCGTTGCCCTCATCGCGGGTCTGCTCATCGCAGAAAAAGTCAGCCCGGAAAAAGTCACCATCTCGGCCACGCGCTGACGCCTGCCGGCCTGCCCCTCACACTCCGCGCGGTTCTGCCCCCCGCTGTTCTGTCAAAGCGATTAGAATAGAGGCTCTTTATGGGAGGAACGGTCGCGAGCGCTGGCCTTCACCGAGGCTGCCTAGCTAGACGCTGGGGCGGGCAAGCTTGGGAACCAGGGTTCGCTGATCGCTACTGCGGGCGCCGTGGCCAAGGACGCTGAAAAACTGTGCCTGGCCTGCCCGGCCAGTTATCCAGCGGCGTACTCGACGTGTCCGCGCTGTCAGCTGCCGCTGGTGTTTCAGCTGGTTGGGAAGCAGTGGTGCATCGATGCGCTGATTGGCCGCGGGGGCATGGGCGCGGTCTTTGCCGCCCGCCACGTTGACGACCGCAAGAAGCGCGCGGCCGTCAAGGTGTTGGTGCCGATCGCCGGCGAGATGAAGGCCGAGCGCGCCGATCGCATGGGGCGCTTTCAGCGCGAAGCCGCGGCGATGGAGCGCCTGACCCACCCCAACATCGTGCAGATCTACGACTTCGTGCGTGAGCGCGATGGCTCGCTGTACCTGGCGATGGAATTCCTGGAAGGTCCGTCGCTGTCGAAGATTCTGAAGGCCCGCGGCAACCTGCCTTTGCGCGAAGCGATCGACTACTGCCTGCCGGTGCTGTCGGCGCTGGAAGCCGCGCACAAGCTGGGGGTCATCCATCGCGACATCAAGCCCGACAACATCGTGCTGGCCACGGTGCAAGACGGGAAGCAGTCCGTCGAGCGCATCAAGGTTGTCGACTTTGGCGTGGCGCGGCTCAAGGGCGACTCGGTGACCGACGCGGGGCAGGCGCTGGGCACGCCGGTATACATGGCGCCCGAGCAGGCTCAGGGCGGCGACATCGACGAGCGCGTCGACATCTATGGCATCGGTGCGGTGCTCTATGAGCTGCTCACCGGGCGGCCGCCGTTCATTCCGCCGGAGGCCCCGAACCCCAACCTGGCCGTGCTGGCGCTGATCATGACTACTGATCCCGAGCCGCTGCGCAGCCGCAATCCCGACGTCTCGCTGGCGGTCGAGTCGGTGGTGCTGCGCGCGATGTGTCGCGATCGCGAGCAGCGCTTCCGCAACGCGGGCGAGATGGCGATCGCTTTGCAAGCGGCGCTCGACAAGCCCGACGAGGTGCAGTGGACGCGCCCCGACGAGCTGCCAGCGCTGCAGCTTCCTTCGGCGGTGGCGGCGGCGATGACTGCGCCGGTGGTGCGGGTGCCCAAGGCGCTGCGCATTAGCCTGCCGCCCGTGACGCGGAACTCGGGGGTCAGCGTCGTGGCGCCCTCGTCGCGCTCGTCTCCGGGAGTCCAGCCGGTATCGCGTCCCGCGCTTTCCAACAGTGCGGCGGTGCGGCAGGTGATGACTGCTCCGCCCGTCGCGGCCGGCGCTAGCTCATCGAACCTGCACCCCGGCACGTCGCTGGCGTACAAGCTGCTGATTGCCAGCGTGTACTTGGTGGTCGTGGTGGTGCTGCTGGTCTTCCTACTGGTCGACCGCGCAAGCTGTCGGTAGCGACGGAAGTAGCGCTTCCCGCTCGGCGGAAGCCAGCACCTGCTCGGCCAGCGGCGTTCGCGCTTCTAGGCGACAGCTCATCGCCAGCTCTTGAACCGGCAAGGGCAGCGACGGCACTTGGGCGCGCACCCGGGCTTGCTCGACGAGGAAGATGGCATCTAGCTCGGCAAAGGCGCGATCGACATCGCCGTTCATCACCAGGTAGTGGTACTGGCGAAACTGTCGCAGCTCTTCGCGCGCTTTCTGCAGGCGCTGCTCGACGATCGATGCCGCATCGGTGCCGCGCCCACGCAGGCGCTCGGCGAGTACGGCAAAGGACGGCGGCAGGATGAACACCAGCCGGGCCTCGACGGGAAAGCGGGCGGCGAGCTTGGCCGCGCCCTGATAGTCGACATCCAGCAAGATCTGCTGCCCGGCCTGCAGGGCACTGCCGACGGTTGCAAGCGCGGTGCCGTAGCGCCGACCGTGCACCCAGCACCACTCGGCGAAGGCATCGGCCGCGATCATGCGGTCGAATTCTTCATCGCTGACGAAGTGATAATCGACGCCGTTCTGTTCGCCGCGCCGCTGTGGCCGGGTGGTGTAGGACACCGAAAAGCGCAGCTCATCATGCGTGCGCAGCAGCCGCCGCGACAGCGTCGTCTTCCCGGCTCCCGACGGAGAGGAGACCACCAGCAGCAGGCCAGGGGGCGTTCCCGATGCGCCCTCTTTTCCTCGGCTGGCAGCTATGTCGGCTCGCTTGAACATGACTACTCCTCGTCCAGTCTACAAGTCTGCTCCGGCTCGTGCCGGTCGGTCTGAGACGCCCCTAAGGCTTGGATGCCGCCACGGTCGTGCCGGCCGCGCGTTGGTTAGGCGCAAGGCCACTCCTTCGCAGCTCGGCGCACCGATTTCTCGTCTAGATTCCGGAGGCTGGAGCGGCGGCGGCTATTCGACATTCTGGATCTGCTCGCGAAGTCGCTCGAGCTCTGCCTTCATCGCCACCACGCGGGACGCGACCTCGGCCGATTGCGACTTCGAGCCGATGGTGTTGACCTCGCGCCCCATCTCTTGCGTCAGAAACTCAAGCTGTCGTCCCAAGACGCCATCCGACTGACAGAGGCGCTGGCACTCGGCGATGTGGGCGCGAAGGCGCGTGATCTCTTCGCTGACATCCAAGCGATCGGCCAAGAGCGCGACCTCTTGCGCTAAGCGCTGGCCATCGATGGGCGTGCTGCCATCGAGCAAGCGATTCAGGCGCTCGTGCAGGCGGCGACGCTGCAGCGCGGGAGCGGCCTCGGCCAGGCTGGCAACCTCGTCGAGTAGGCGAGAGATGAGCTGCAAGCGACTCTGTAGATCGGTGGCTAGCGCGGCGCCTTCGCGCTTGCGGGCGGCGATCATGTCGGTGATCGCGTTCTCTAAGATTGGTTCCAGCTCGCGGAATCGTCCCTCGCCATCGCCGGTATCGGCCCCGACGGAGAGGACCCCCGGCTGAGCGGCCACAAAGGCCCAGGCCGGCGCACCGTTGAAGTCGGACGAGCTGTCCTCGCCCCCTGGCTCGACCCCGGCCCGATCACCCTGCAGATCACGCTGAATCTCGCGCAGCGCCTGGCGATAAGCCTGCACCAGTGCGTGATTGACGCCGATGCTGGGGCGCACACTGCTTGTCGCGCTGGTCTCTTGCCTGACGCTGACGATCAAGCTGCCGCGATGAATGCGCTTGCGCAGGGTCTGACCGATCAGCTGTTCGATCAGCGCGTCATTCCACTGCGGGGGTAGGCGCAGCTTCAGCTCGACAAAGCGGTGATTGAAGCTGCGTAGCTCGACGACGTAGCGCCGTCCACCATCGCTGGTCTTGACCTCTGCGCTGGCGGCCCCAAAGCCGGTCATGCTGCGCATGCGGGACGTCCTCTTCTTTCGAGTGCTTGGCTGCGATACCAGGCCAAGGTCTGCGCCAAGCCAGTGCGCAGATCGACCTGCGGGGTATAGCCAAGCAGGCGCCGGGCCTTGCTGATGTCGGCGCGCGAGTGTCGGACTTCTCCCTCGCGAGCCGGGGCGAACGTCGGCGTGGCGACGGCCGCGTTGCCGGTTAGCTCGGCCAATAGCGAGAGCAGCGAGAGCAGCGAGGTCGATTCGCCGCAGCCGATGTTGATCACCTGACCGCCCACCTGCGCGGCATCGGCTTCGCAAGCGAGCAGGTTGGCCTGCACGACGTTTTCGACCGGACAGAAGTCACGGGTCTGTCCACCATCGCCATAGACCGTCGCTGCGCCCCCGGAGAGTGCGGCGGCGACAAAGCGCGGGATGGCGGCGGCATAGGGAGTCGCGGGGTCCTGCCTTTGACCAAAGATGTTGAAGTAGCGCAGCGCGACCGCGGGCAGGCCGTAGCTCTTGTGAAAGGCGGTGCACAGGTGCTCACCGGCGAGCTTGGCGGCGGCATAGGGCGACTGCGGGGCGACGGCGTCGCTCTCGCGCTTGGGGCTGTCGGGCGAAAGGTCGCCGTACGCGGAACACGAGGCTGCGAACACCAGCCTGCGGATGCGTCCATTGCGCCGCGCCGCCTCTAACACTTGCAGCGTGCCATCGACGTTGATGCGCTGGCAGTCCAGCGGTCGCTCGACCGACCAGGGCACCGAAGGCACGGCCGCGTGATGCAGCACGTACTCGACGCCCACCATCGCTCGATCGAGCAGCGCGCCATCGCCGATATCGCCGCGCCAGAGCTCGACATTCTGCGGCTGGGCCTGCAGCAGTGCGGCAACATTTTCCAGCCGCCCAGTGCTGAGATCGTCGAGCAAGCGGACGCGATGGCCACGCTGAGCCAGCGCTTCAGCGAGGTTCGAGCCGATGAACCCGCAGCCGCCGGTGACCAGAAAACATGCCATGCTGGCGGAATATACTCGACCCGCGATCGCCGCGGCTTGGAAAAATCCCCGAGGCTCGCGTGCTCGACGCCGCTGTGGTCCGCAGATCTGCGGGCTCAACGCCGACCGGCGGCGGACTGCCCGGCGGCACGCAAGAGGTGCTGCAGCGCATCGCGCACGCGGGGATACGTCGAGAGCCCGGCCGAGCTGGCCCCGGTCTCGACTAACTGAGTCGCCATATGGGCGCTGATGCCGGTGATGGCGCAGCGCGTTCCTAGCAAGCGCACCGCTGCGGCCATGCGCAGGAAGTGGCCAAGGCTGTGCGAGTCGATCTGAGTGATGCCGGTGATGTCGATGATGACGCCGCTCGCGCGGTAATCCTGCACCGCGGCGAGCAAGGTCGCGCTCATCTGCTGGCCTCGCTCAGTATCGAGAAAGCCGATGACCGGCAGGCACAAGATGCCGGCCCAGACTTCGATAATCGGCGTCGCCAGCGCCCGAATCGCGTCGTTTTGGTGCTCGATGATGGCGGCTTTTTGCTCTAGCTCGGCGCGCAGGATGGACTCGCGCGTTTGTCGCAGCTCCGTCTCTAGTCGGGCCCGCTCTTCGATCTCGGCTTGCAGCTGATCGCGCTGCTTTTCGATCGTGCTGCGCAGCTGTCTCTCGGCATCTTCGAAGAGCGCGTGCGCGATGGCTTGCTTGGCTGGCGCGATCAGGCGGCGTGCAAGTCCCGCGTGATCGTCGGTGAAGTAGGCGCGCTGGCCATGCAAAAGCAGCAGCAGCAGGGTGAAGTCATCCCCCGCAAGGGGCACGACCAGCATGGAAGCGGTGTCGGCGCGGACCGCCTCGGCCTGTTCGGCCCACTCTGGGACTTGCGTCGCGTCGAAGAAGGCGGTGGGTTTGCCGCGACGGAGGATGCGCTGAAACGTGCTGCCCACCCGAACGATTGCCGCCTGCAAGGAGGGCTTCGTCGCGTGGATCAGGGGGGCGGTCTGACTGGCCTCCAGGCCCAAGAGCAGGGCCTCTTGGGCTGCCAAGACCTGGCGAAATCCGTCGCTGATGGTCGCGTAGATCTGCTCGGGAGAGCCGCGCTCAGAAAAGCGCAGCAGGGCATCGACGATGCGCTCGCTCCGGTCGCGTTGGGCCTGCTCATCGGCGCGGGCGCGCTCCAAAAAGGTGATGATCTCGCGCAGCTTTTCGTTTTCGCTCATGCCGTTACGCGCCCAGAAGAACGACCGACATGCCTAGGTTGCCGTGCTCATTTCGGCCGCGGAGGACACAGCCCTGCTCGCCAAAAGTGAATGCGCCGAGGAAGGGCAGGCCCGGGAGGCCCTCACGCAGACCGTGCACGACCTGATCTAGCTCGTCGCGGACGGCCAGCATGCAGCCGGCGCAGTAGATGACCAGGGCTCCGGCTGGCACAAAGTCTGGCGGTGCGGCCGCCCGCGCGGCATCGGCCACGCCGCGGATGCGATTCACCAGCGACTGCTTCGAGCCCGCCATCAGCACCAGCTCATCGCCGACCGCGACATCGGCAAAGACGGTCATGGCGTTTCTGGCATCGACGCCGCTGGGGTGAATCAGCAGGAACTGATCGACGCCGCGGATGGTGGCGACCCGTCGGCCCAGCGGCTGCAACGTGGTCTCGGCGAGGATATCGCCGCCCCCCAGGCGTGCGCTGATCGCCCCGCCGGCGTGGCGGTTGTACCAGAGCGCTGCGGGCTCGCCGTCAATCTCCGCGATGCGTCGATGGTCGGCTGCCGTCACACGGCCCCGCGCCGCGGTGGGTTCGTAGCCGCTGCTGAAGGCGTGCGTTAGCTCGCCCGAGGGATACAGCGCAGTGACCACCACCCCGTGCGACCGCGCCTGGCCCCGCTCAAGCTGCGACCACGCACCCTTGATCGCGTTATCGGCCGCCGAACCTCCGAACACCGGCACGTGTGGTCCGACGACATCGGCGATGCCGAGCAGCACCTGCTCCTCGCTACCGGGCGCCACCGATAGCCAGATCAGGGCCGGGGTCTCGCCGGGGCGCTCGGCGCTATCGATAGCTCGCCGGGTGGCCTGCGCGCCGGCGGAACGCGGCTCGCTAGACAGCTCGGCGGAGCCCACGCCATACGCGCCGTCTTTGTCGGCGAGCGCGAACAGGAAGAGCTGCGGGCCACCCTCGATCCGGCAGCCCTGATCGCTCATCGCTCCCAGGCAGGAGCTTGCCCCGTGTACGCGCACGCCGGCAGGCAACTCATCGGCCGCTTGCGCCAAGGCCTGGGCATCATGCTGTTCTGAGTAGCTGAGGATGACGAGCTGAGGCTCGGCTCCAAGCTGTCGTGCGACGTCGGCAGAGGCGGCCTGCAGAGCGTCCTTGGCGCTTCCCGCGGTCGAAAAAGCAGTGGCGATCTTCATCGTGGGCTCCCCCGGTTGTGCGGCGCCGGAAGGCTTGCCCCCGCGTCAGCCCAACCCGCCGCCCCGTTTGCGCGATGAGCGCCGTTCCCCCATTGCCGCTGCCTCATCGTAGTCAGGGCGACGTGGCGCGCGGGGAAGATTTTCCGCGTCCCCGATGCATTCGCCCGCCGTCCCAGGTCGCGTCCCTACGGCCTCTCCCGGTCTCGGCGCTGTCGTTGGTACGCGCTAGGTCATTCGCTCAGCGAGGAGCGCAGGATTTCACCTAGCTCGTCATCGGTGAGTTCGATCGGGTTCGAGCGCATGCTGCCCCCGCGCGCCTGACCGATGATGCGATCGAAGTGCTCGGGCCGGACGCCTTGCGAAGCCAGGCTGGGAACCCGCAAGCGGCTACGCAAACGCTGCAGTACGTCGGCAGCTTCCTCGGCACGCGGGGTGTCTCCCGTCGGAGAGTTTTCGCTGAGCAGCGCCGCGATCTCGCGATAGCGATGCAGGGCCAGGCTGCCCGTAGCTCGTGCCGAGAGCGCTCGCAGGTTGGCGCGGAAGGTCGCGGGCAGCAGGCAAGCGCAGCCATCGCCGTGCGCGACGCCACACAAGCCACCCAGCGGCGCCACCAGGCCATGGACCGCCCCGAGTCCAGCGTTGGCCAGGACAATGCCGCCCCACAGACTGCCCAGCGCCAGATCCGCAGCAATGGCCGAAGGGGGCGGAGGGCTCGCGCCGCGGTCGGCATCGAGTCCCGTCGCGGAGGGAGGCTGAGCAGCAAGCGGCACCTGCGCTGGGTCAGTACCCGTACACAGGTCGGCGAGTCGGCACAGCGCGCGGTACATAAGCCCGATGCCGCGCTGCGCCAGCACATCGGTGGTCGGCTGCGCGCCGCGCGAGACATAGCCTTCGATAAGGTGGGTCAGCGCATCCAACCCGGCCGCCGCGGCGACGTGCAGCGGGGCATCGGACAGCAGTCGCGGATCGATCAGCGCGATCCGCGGCAGCATCAGATCACTGCGCATGCTGCGCTTGACGCCTAGCTCGGGCACGCGCAGTACCGCGTTGCGCGTCGTCTCGGATCCGCTGCCCGCGGTCGTCGGAGCGGCACACAGCGGCAGCGGCGGCTGCGCAATCGGGCGCGGCGAGCCCAGCCCCACATCTTCGAGGTACTCGATGGCCGGCCCAGGGTTTGTGGCCAGGGTCGCCACCGCTTTCCCAGCGTCGAGCACGCTGCCGCCACCGATGGCCAGCACCGCCTGACAATCGGCCTGGCGACAACGCTCAGCGGCCGCATCGATCAGCGCGATGTCGGGCTCGGTCGGGATGGTCAGGTGGGTGATCTCTAGGCCCCGCGCCGAAAGCGCCGTGCACAGCGTCGTCAGCCGTCCACTTCGCGCCAGCGAGCCCGCCCCCGTACACAGCAGCACGCGACGTCCCAAGGGCGCGATCAGCTCGGGCGCCCGCTCTAGCTCGCCGGCCCCGAAGACGATCTGCCCTGCTGTTCGAAGCTGAAACTTCACCGCATCGCCTCGCTACTGCCAGGGCGAAGGAAACAGGCTGTGGTGTTTTTCGCCAATCCGCGGCGCCGCCATCATCGACGCGACAGTTTCGCGCCAGGTCAGGTAGTGCGCCGTCTGCTGGTGCGCCTTGAAGCCCGCTTCATCGCGATACACCTCGTACAGCGTAAAGGCGTGCGGATCGTCGCTGCGCTGCAGGACATCGAAGCGCAGGTTGTCCGGCTCATGGCGCGTGGCTTCGGCGTTCTTCAGCGTGGCGGCAATGAACGCCGAGACTTGCTCAGGGACGACGGTGATGCGGACGGTGACGACGTACATGGCGCCCACCCTATCACGACGGCGGCGGGACAAGCCGGCCGTCGCTCGGCCACCGCGCCCGATCGGTGGGCAGTCCGCGGCGAGCCCACGGCGAGTCAGTTTCTTGACCGCATACAGGCCCGCCCCCATCCTGCGGTGACGCTCAAACCCAAGTCAGCGTCAGCGGAAAGGGATCTTCCATAGATGGCGGCGGTTCAGTTCATCGTTGAGGGCGGGCACACGCTCTCGGGCTCTATTCGTCCATCCGGCAACAAAAACGCCGCCCTGCCGGTGATCGCGGCGGCGCTGCTCACCGATCAGCCGGTGACGCTGTCGAACATTCCGCGCATCCGCGACGTCGAGACCTTGGTCGATCTCGTGCGCTCGGTCGGGGCCTCGGCGACGTGGGACAGTCACGATCCCAACACCCTGCACATCCATGCCAAAGACGTGCATGCCGCGTCGCTGGATCCCGGGCTGTGCGCTCGCATTCGCGCTTCGATTCTTTTGGCGGCGCCGCTGCTGGCGCGCTGTGGCGAAGTCGCGCTGCCCCCGCCGGGCGGAGACGTCATCGGTCGCCGCCGCGTCGATACCCACTTTCTGGCCTTCGAGCAGATGGGGGCCAGCTACGACCTCGGCGAGCGCTTCGTGCTGCGTGCTCAGCGGCTGCACGGCGCGGACATCTTCCTCGATGAGCCGAGCGTCACCGGCACCGAAAACGCGCTGTGCGCCGCCGCGGCTGCCCATGGCACGACGATCCTGCGCAACGCTGCCTGCGAGCCGCACGTGCAGGATCTGGTGCGCTTCCTGCAAGTGCTCGGCGTGCAGATCGAAGGGGTGGGCAGCAACCTGCTGACCGTCCATGGCCTCGGTGGCAGCGGTCGTCAGCCCGGCGGTGGCCACTTCCGCATCGGCCCCGATCACATCGAGATCGGCAGCTTCATTGGCCTGGCCGCCGTCACGCGTTCGGCCCTGCGCATCAGCCACCTGCGCAAGGAAGACATCGACAACCTGCGCGCCATTCGCCTGGGCTTCGAGCGCCTGGGCATCCACTGCTCGGTCGAGCCGGCGGGCCACACGAGCGACGGCGCTTGCGATCTCATCGTCGCGGCCGAGCAGTCGCGCAGCATCAAGCCTGACCTGGGCGGGCAGATCCCCAAGCTGGAAGATCAGCCCTGGCCGGCCTTCCCCGCCGACCTCATGTCGATCGCGATCGTCGCCGCCACGCAGTGCGACGGCGTGATCTTGGTCCATGAAAAGATGTTCGAGTCGCGCATGTTCTTCGTCGACAAGCTGGTCGGCATGGGGGCGCGCATCATCCTCTGCGATCCGCACCGCGCCATCGTCTACGGCCCGACTCAGCTACGCGCCGGCACCGTCGAATCCCCCGACATCCGCGCCGGCATGGCCATGCTGCTTGCCGCCTTGGCCGCCCGCGGCACCAGCACCATCAACAACGTTGGCCAGATCGAGCGCGGCTACGAACGCATCGCCACCCGCCTACGCAGCCTCGGCGCCCGCATCGAAGCGGTGCAGGGTCGCTAGGCCGCGGCCAGGGTGACCAGCGAGCCGGCGAGGCGGACGGCTTGTTTGACGAGGGCGAGGACGGCGCCGACATTCTGTAGGCCGGCGATGAGGTTTTTGATCTGCTGGTTGGTCGAGACGAGGTCGCCGTAGATGTCGCGCACCACCTGGTTGCCGTCTTCCAGCGACGAAGCGACACCGCGCCAATACGCGTCGCGGGCAGCGGCGTGCAGGTTGCGCAAGAGCTGACGATCGACGGCTTCGGTGCAGTGCTCGTAGATGGTGTCGAAGTTTTCTTCGAGCAGGAAGTAGGTCGTCTCGACTTCGGCCAGGTACTTCGCCTGGTTTTCGGCACGCATCGGCATGGCGGATCCTTTGTCGGCTAGTTGCCGGTGGGGGTGATCGGGGTCGGCGTGCAGGTCGTGATGTTGACCGAGCGCAAGAGCGGCACGAGGTACTGCGAGAGGTGACGCAGATCGATGGCCTGGCCTTGCTCCAGGATCTCGTGCTGGCGAATTAGGAGCTGTAAGAGCTCGCTCTGCTGTACGTAGCGGGCTTCTTCTTCGGCCAGCAGGCGGCGGCTGCGCTCGTCGAGGACGGCGATCAGGCCCTCCTGCAGCGCTTGCAGCTGATCGGGGGCCAGTTTGTCGCGCGACAGGGCATGTGAGTAGGCATCCCAGTCCAGCCCAAAGGCCGAAAGATGCGGCGCGAACAGTGTCGCTGGCGAAAGGCTGGCGTAGCGTGACAGCAGCAAGCGGGCGAGGGCTTTTTGCGACTGCAGCGCTGCCTTCTGCACCGAAAGATAAATGGCGCGCTCGCCATCCCACAGCTTGCGCAGCTTGGCCAGCGCCTCGCGGATGCGCGTGCTGGCCAGGATCAGGCTGCGATCGTGCGAGATGCGCGTCATGCGAGGCGGGATCGGCACCTCCTTGGGCGTCGCGCTCAGCGCCGGCTGATCGTCATCAGGGCAGGCGGCACCGGGCAGCGGCTCGGGCATGTGCTCGTAGCGATCGATCTCCAGCATCAGCTCGTCGAAGATCGGCGCGGCCTCATCGCCGTAGTCGAACTGCGCCAGCGCGGTGAAGCGATCGTAAAGCAGCACCAGCTTGCGCAGCATGATCACCCGCAGTCGCAGGCTGCGCTGCACCGTGCGCAGGCTGCACAGTGCCTGCGGCGGCAGTGGCTCACGCCCCGAGAGTCGCGACGACAGCGCCTGGCCTTCGACGTAGGTCGAGAGCGATCGGCGCGTGCCCTCCAGCGAGTCGATCATCGCTCGCGTTGTGAGCTGTGCTTCTCCCGACAAGCGCACGGCGCTGCCGGTGTTGATCGTCGTGCACGAGACGACGGTCAGGCACAGGAGCAGGCCCAGCGGCAGGCCCCATCCACCCAGACGAGCGGGTCCACAAACGGCGTGAAGGGCCCGATGCATGATCTTTCGGCTCACCTGCCGGACCTCACTTGTCCTCGACGTTGGCGTTGGCG
>DAORCZ010000040.1:16291-19382 GCA_035345735.1 Pseudomonadota bacterium
ATGATCTTTCGGCTCACCTGCCGGACCTCACTTGTCCTCGACGTTGGCGTTGGCGGGGGGCTTGGGGCGGGCCGTTTCCGCGCTCTTTTCGGGCCTGTCCGCGTCGGTGTGCGGCGAGTCCCAGGGATAGCCTTCGGGATCACTGCCCAGCTTGGGAGCACGCGGTCGCACGACGATCTGCGGCTTGGGCGGCGACGGCTGATCGGTCTCCCAGTGCGGATAGTCGCCGTCCGAGCTGCCCTCCAGCGCGCCATCGCCGTAGTCGATGTAGTCCTGTTCGTCGTCGATGAGCTTGGCTATCGCCAGGTCATCGATGAAGGTCAGGATCTTCTGCACCATCGACTGCGTGAAGCCGCGCTCGTTGCTGACCACGGCAAACCCAAGCTGCGCCGACTGCCAGGTGTCGGGGTCGCCGACCTCGGCGATGGCGCAGTTGAACTTCTGGTTGACGCGATCCTTGATGCGTCGCAGCACCGAGCGCTTGTCTTTAAGGGACTGACTTTCCTCGATGAGCAGGCTGATGCGACAGACGCCGACGACCATGGGGGGTATTTGCTGTTCGCGGGGAACAGGCTCTCCGACTGAGGAGAATAAGAAAATCCCCCCCCGCGCGGGGATTTTTTTCGCGGCGGCTCAGCGTAGCTCGTGTGCCCCGAGGTCGCAGGCCTCGCCCTGCTTGCGGGGGCCGCCGAAGAAGTCGAAGCTGCCCTCGCAGGCCTGGGCTTTGTCGATACAGCAGGCGGTGTTGTTGGGCGTATCCAGCAGCTTGAGCCCATTGTCGAGGTCGGGGATGGCGGGGATGCCGCGACCGCTGACGCCCGCCGCGTCGATGCCCACCACCACGCGGCTGAGCCGGCAGGGACCCAGGAACTGCGTGCCGAGCGGATTGCCCAGGCCATCGACGCCGTTTTTGCGACCGTTTTGCACGATCAGCGAGTCGGCCAGCGTCACCGCAGCCTCGCAGCTTACCGCGCCGCCGTCCTGGCCCATGACGCCGTTATTGAGCAGGGTGTTGCCGGCGAACAGCAAGCTTACCGAGGCGGCGATGCTGATCGCTGGGCTGCCGGGGTTGTCGTGTAGCAGCGAGCTGACGATGCGGATGCTGCGCGTGCCGCCCCCCAGCCGGATGGCGACGGACTTGCTGCGGCTGACGCGGCTCTCGGCAAGGTCAAGCCGATCGCAGCCCAGGCTGTCGATGGCGGTGCTGCTGCCTTGGATCGCGCCGCGCAACAGCCGCAGGCGGGCGCCGCCCGTGCACGACAGCGCAGTTCCCGATCCGCTAAGCGCCAGGTCGACCAGGCTCAGCGTGGTTCCGGTTCCCGTCACCGTGACCGAAGACAGGGTGGCGGCGGTATCGCGCCCGGGACCAATGACGACGTGGGTCTTGCCATCGCTAAACGTCGCTGCGGCGTAGGTGCCGCTGGTCCGCGGCAAGACGACGTAGATCGTGCCGCGCCCCACCGCCGCGGCGAGTTCGCAGAACGGCTGGGCCCGCGTGCCATCGGCGCCCATGCCGCCTTTGGGACAGTGCGCGGCATCGATGAAGATCACGCGCTCGGCGGGGACGCAGTGGCCGACCTCGACACCGGGCAGATCGAACAGGCCGCTGCCGTCGTTGCAGGCGAACGACTCGCTGCACTCGCTGTGCTTTTGGCAGGCGGCGCATAGGCCGTCGATGCACACGGGGCGCTCCGCCTCTTGGCAGTCGCTGCTGACGCGACACTCGCCGCACTGGCCTCGGCGGGGTCCGCTGCGAACGCAGGTGGTGATGAGCGGCTGTCCTAGCTCCTGGCAGGCGCGATCGGAAGCCGCGACGTCGGCGATGCCGATGCAGGGCGAGCAGACCTCGGCGAGGCACAGCGGCCGGGCGCCATCGGGGCAGTCGATGGGGAGGCGGCAGCGCTCGACATCGCGCAGCTTTTCGCTGATGCAGCGCTGGGTCATGGCGTCGCAGAAGGTGCCGCTCGGACAGTCTTCCGTCGAGACCAGGCAGCTCTCGGGACCCTTGGGCGCGACGCAGGCAGTCAGCGTCGGGAAAAGACCCAAGACGGCCAGAAAAAGGCCGGCCCGGCACGACGTGCGCAACCTGCCTCCGCCCGCCCAGGCGGTTCGACAGGAGGCCGCATCTGGCACCCATCTGCGCACGCCCCCTCATAACACAGGCGCTGCGGTCGGCA
Organism: Pseudomonadota bacterium; assembly: GCA_035345735.1. Classification (GTDB taxonomy): domain Bacteria; phylum Myxococcota_A; class Polyangia; order Palsa-1104; family JAEUJZ01; genus JAEUJZ01. Next base: position 18,469 of record DAORCZ010000040.1, read on the forward strand.
GGCGGGCGAAATCGACGGCGGACGACTTGACCGCGGCGGGCGGCGTCGCCATGCTGCCGCGCCATGTCGTCTCCTGATTTCCTCGACCGCGCGCCGGTTGGCGACGCGCAGCCCAGCTACCCCGGACGCTTCATTGTGCTGGAAGGCATCGATGGCGCCGGCACCACGACCCAGCGCGAGCGCCTTGCGGGGTGGCTGCGCGGCCTGGGCTATGACGTGCACTGCACGGCCGAGCCTTCGACGGGAGCGGTGGGGCGGCTGATTCGCAGCCTGCTCTCGGCAGCGGCGACGCCGTTTGATGCGGATGGCATGGCGCTGCTGTTTGCGGCGGATCGTCGCGATCACATCGCCAGCGAGATTCGGCCGCACCTTGAACGCGGGGCCATCGTGATCAGCGATCGCTTCGTGCTGTCGTCGCTGGCCTATCAGACCTCGGCGGGAGTGGGGCGGGACTTCGTGTCCCAGATCAACCACGGCGGCACCGGCCTGCTGCAGCCCGATCTGACGCTGTTTGTGCAGGTGCCGGTGGCGATTGCGGCAGAGCGGCGGGCGCGGCGGGCGTCAGAGAAAGAGATCTACGACGACCTGCCGGTGCAGGAGCGGGTCGCGGCGGCGTATGCGCGCGAGGCAGAGGGGCTGGCGGCGAGTGGGCGGGACTGTCGCGCCATCGATGGCAGCGGCTCGCCGGAAGAGGTGGAGGGCTTGCTGCGGCGGGCGATTTTGCCGATTTTGCCGTCGCTACCGGTGCGCTGAGGCGGGGGGGAACAGACTGGGCTGTGAGTGCCCTCGGCGCGAACTTGCTGCACGGCGTGGGGCCCCGCTATCCGGAACACTTTTTTTCCGTCGGGGCGCCGAAAAAAAAGGTTCCGGGCGGCCCTCGCCTTTTGGCTTCTTGGGGGTTATGCAGAAATACT
>DAORCZ010000041.1:0-19267 GCA_035345735.1 Pseudomonadota bacterium
CCCTGCTCGGCGGGCGGCACGACGACCACCGGCACCGGCGAGCGCCGGCACAGGGCCGTCGACACACTGCCCATCAGCATCCGCATGAGCGCCCCGCGTCCGTGGCTACCGACGACGACAAGCTCTGGCTGCACCCGACCAATTTCGCCCAGGAGCGCGTCCAACGGCAGGCCATCGACCACGTTGGTCGTCACCGGCACCCGACCGGCAACCTGCCGCCCCACCCACTCTTCCAGCAGGCGCACGCGCTCCTGTCGCTCGGCCGCGATCTGCCCCTGCACTTCGCCGGTCAGCAGCACCGCTTCCGGCGCCACCATGGCGATCGGCTCGTATACGTGGATCAGGTGAAGGCGGTTGTGCAGTCGCTCTGCAAGCTGCACTGCGTACTGCAGAGCATGGGCCGCACCGTCGCTAAAATCGACACCCATCAGGATGATCTTCTCGTCGCTTGCCATCGTTACTTCCTCCGTGATCGGGGCCAGGGTGGCGCGGCGCCGGGACATGGCTCGCCAGCTGGATCTCCCAGGATTCGAAGCAAGGCAGGTGCCAGCCTGAAAAGCCCAGTCGATCCGACCTGGCCCGCCTGCCCCGCCCGCCTCTGTGCCAAGCCCTGCCGGGCGCGGCGGTTGCCGGCGGCCCACTCCTCGTCGTGGAGCGCCGTGCGCAACATTTTCGCAGTCCGCAAGGATTTGCGCATTTCCTGCGTCAAGATTGCGGACAGCATGCCACCGCTGAGGGCTGAGGGGAACGCCCTGCATCGGGTCTTGTGGCATGTGGCTTGCGTCAACACCGCTTGTGCCGTGCCGCTCGCCGCCCACGGTCCCCGCCGCCGTCTCGGCCTGCGCCGCCAGTCCCCCCGGCTGCGGACCGAAGGACCGACGAGGTTTCCCGCAACGCTGAACACGCCGCCAAGCCCAGGCTTGGCAACACGAGGCCCGCGATGAGCAAGCCCATCCCCACCGTCCGCTCCTATATGACCGCTACGCCGCACTCCGTCCGACCGGACATGCCGCTCTCTGCTGCCGACAAGCTCATGCACGAGCACGGCTTCCGTCATCTGCCGGTGCTGCAGGGCGGGCGCCTGATCGGCCTGGTCTCGCAGCGCGACATTCGCCTGATCGAGACGCTAAAAGATGTCGATCCCAAGACGGTTACCGTCGAGGATGCGATGTCGCAAGACCTCTACGAAATCACGCCCGACACCCCGCTGGAAGAGGTCGCCGCCAGCATGGCCGCGCACAAATACGGCTCAGCCGTGGTGATGGAAGCCGGCAAGCTGGTCGGCATCTTCACCACCGTCGATGCACTGCGCGCGCTCGTCGAGATCCTGCACTCCCGTCGCGCCCACTAAGCCCCCGGCGGCCTCGCCGCGGTTCCGTTCCGCGGCCAGCCCACGCCGTTTCGCCCTCCCCCCCTCGCACCTCGCCACGCCCGCCGGCACCGCGGAACAGTGCGCTTGTCTTTGACGCTGCAGCGCCTCGCAGGCGGCGCCCGGCACGTTAAGCCGGATAATGTCATGGTCGTGGCCGACGACGAGGTCTTGGGAGGACGACGGGCTGTGGTGTTTGACTTCGGCATCGCCAAGCTGGCCGCGGCGCAGAAGCACCCCGCGACCCAGGGCGACGAGACCGATCTGCGCATCGCGCTGGGCACCGCGACGTACATCGCGCCAGAGCAAGCGACCGGCGAGGGGCCGCTGACCGCCGCCGTCGACGTCTATGCACTCGGCGTCATGCTGTACGAGCTCACAAGTGGTGCGCCACCGTTCGCCGCCGGGAGCCCCGCCCGCCTGCTGGAACTGCACAGCTACAGCGACCCGCTGCCGCTGCACAAGCTCGTCCCCGACCTACCGCCCCCCCTGCCCGCCCTCGTCGGACGCATGCTGGCCAAGGCACCGGCCGAGCGCCCACGCATGGCGGATGTGGTAGGCGAACTAGATCGGCTGCTGGCGACGATCGCCGCGTCAGGTCGCAGCTCAGCGGATGGATCGCCGTCGGGGCAGCTCCCGACGCCGACGCTTGTCGAAGCAGGGGCAGCCGGTACAGCGCACAAGGGGGCCGATCAGATCGTACCGCCCGTCGAGCCTGGGGCGTCGCCGGCTCTCCAGCGCCGGGAGTCCGCGAGCCCAGCGGCCCGCCGCAAGCGCAACACTGAACCCCTGCCGCAGCACCGGGACAGCACGACGCTGCCGCTGGCCAAGCTCCTGGCCGGAGAGGAGACGCTGCCGCCGCTGCAGCTGCGGGATGGAGGACGGGCTACGGCCAACCTCGCCAGTTCGGCCGCTGCGCTGCTGCAAGAGAGCGAGACCATTCCCCTGGCTCGCACCGACGAGGACCCCAGCAGCGACGCCGCCACCGAGCTAGGTGATGAGACCCGCCCGCCGCTGCGCCCAAGCCCGCGTCCCCCCTGGGCTGCATGGCCGGCGCGCTGGCTGGTGGCTGTGGCGCTGTTTTTGTTTTTTGCGGGATTCTTACTACGAGCCTGCATCGCAGCCCGGTAGGTCCGGCTGACAAGATGGGCAGGTCTGGCGGCGAGGGCGGCGAGGCGGGGAGGGCAGAGAGCCGACGGGCGGCGAGCGGTGAGACCGCTACAGGGTGTTCGGGGTCAGCGGCGTGGCCGGGGTGGGCAGCGAGTTCAGCACCTCAGGCGGCACCACCGGCTCGGACGGAATGGCGGTAGCGGCCTGACCAGCGACGGGCTCAAGCACCACATCGAGGACGGCTGGGATGCGGCTAACGAACACGAACGAGAGCTCGTTGCGCACCTCTTCCGGCACCTCGACGAGGTCTTTCTTGTTCCGCTCAGGCAGGATGACGGTCTTTAGTCCCGCGCGGTGCGCCGCCAACACTTTGGCCTTGATGCCACCCACTGGCAGCACAGCGCCACGCAGCGTCACTTCGCCGGTCATCGCGACATCGGAGCGGACTTTGCGACCGGTCAGCAGCGAGACCACGGCCGACACCAGGGCAATGCCTGCCGAGGGTCCGTCCTTGGCGATCGCGCCCTGCGGCACGTGCAGATGCAGATCGACATTTTCAAAGAACGCGCTGCTGAGCTTGAGCTCGTCGGTGTGCGCCCGCACCCACGACAGCGCGGCCTGCGCCGATTCCTTCATCACGTCGCCGAGCTTGCCGGTCAGGCTCAGCTTGCCCTTGCCCGGCATGGCCGTCGCTTCGATGAACAGGATGTCGCCTCCAACCGCTGTCACCGACAAGCCGGTGGCAACGCCCGGAATCTGCACATGCTCGGCCAGATCGCGGAAGAACTTCGGCGGTCCCAGGTACTCCGCGACATCGCTCTTTTCGACGGAGATCGGGCCGCTCTGACCGGAGGTGTTGTCCGCCACCTTCATCGCCACGCCGCGCACAATGCCGGCTAGCTCGCGCTCTAGGCTGCGGACGCCGGCCTCGCGGGTGTAGCGCTCGATGACCTCGGTGATGGCGTGATCACCGACGGTAACCTGCTCGGTCTTGAGGCCATGCTCGCCGATCTGCTTGGGCATCAGGTGCCGAATCGCGATCTGCTGCTTTTCGGTCAGCGTGTAGCCAGCGATCTCGATGACCTCCATGCGATCGAGCAGCGCGGGCGGGATGCTATCCAGCGTATTCGCGGTGCAGATGAAGATGACCTCCGACAGATCGAAGGGCACCTCGATGTAGTGATCGCTAAAGGCGTTGTTCTGCTCGGGATCCAGCACTTCCAGCAGCGCCGAGGACGGATCGCCGCGGTAGTCGTGACCCAGCTTGTCGATCTCATCCAGCAGCAGGACGGGGTTCTTGGCCCCGACGCGCTTCATGGCCTGCATGACTCGCCCCGGCAGCGCGCCGATGTACGTACGACGGTGGCCGCGGATCTCGGCTTCGTCTCGCACGCCGCCCAGCGACATGCGATGGAAGTTGCGGCCCAGCGCGGTGGCGATCGAGCGACCGAGCGAGGTCTTGCCGACGCCCGGCGGTCCCACCAAGCACAGGATGGGGCCCTTCTTGTCGGGAGCCAGCTTGCGCACCGCGAGGTACTCGATGATGCGCTTCTTCACTTTCTCTAGGCCGTAGTGGTCAGCCTCTAGAATGCGGCGCGCGCCGAGCAGATCGTGCTTGTCTTCGGTGCGCTTGGCCCAGGGCAGATCGCACAGCCACTCCAGATAGGTGCGCTGGATCGACGCCTCGGGTGAGCCATCGGGAATGTGGCGCAGGCGATCGAGCTGCTTCTTGGCGATCTTTTCCGCCTCGGCGCTCATGCCGGCCTTCTGAATGCGCTCGGCGAACTGCTCCAGATCCTTGTCGCTGTCGGCCTCGCCCAGCTCTTCCTGGATGGCCTTGACCTGCTGGCGCAGCACGGCTTCGCGTTGCCGGCGGGCAAACTCGTTCTGAACCTGTTTGTCGATGCGCTCCTTGGCCGAGATGACCTCGGCCTGGCGCTGCAGCATGCTCAGCACGGCGTCGAGGCGCGCCTTGACATCGAGCTGCGACAGCAGGCCCACGCGGTCGGCAAACGGTGCATCGAGCAGCGCGGTCGCCAGGTCAGCGACCAGCCCGGGCTCACGCGCGCCTTCCAAGAGCGGCAGCACGGCGCGCACCGACTCGGGTAGCTGCACCAGCGTCGACAGCCGCTGCGCGGTCTCTTTAACCGTCAGGCTCAGCGCGATCGCCTCAACCGCGTCGGTGTTGGTCTCGGTCACGGGCAGCAGGCGGGCCTGTAGATACGGCTCGCTCTGCACCACCTGCAGCCGGCGACGGCGCTCGCCCTTCAGGACGGCAGTCACTTTGTCGGCGCCAGTACGAACGACCTTGAGCACTTCGGCCTGCACGACGATGGGATACAGGTCAGCTTCGGTGGGCTCTTCAATCTGGGGATCGCGCTGCACCGCCACAAGCAGCGTCGGCGGATGTTGCCGCACGACGGTCTCGAGCAAGCGCAGCGAGCTGCGGCGACCTACCTCAAAGGGCATCGTGATGCCCGGCAGGAGCAGCATGTTGCGCAGGGGCAGGACAGGCAGCTCTGGGGCGAGGTCAGGATTGCTTGGCTTGTTGTCGAACATGGTTTCCTCATCGGCCGCCGTCTGAGATCAGCGGCCGTATCGACCCGGCTCTTGCCGATGGATTCGGCCGGCGCGGGCTGCATTTAACTTTTCATTCTACGTCGCGATGCCGAGTCTTGCCGCTCACTCTTGCTAGCTGCCCAGATCGGCAAGACGGCCCAGCCCCGGCACTACAGCGCCAACGTGCCCGTGCGGATCAAGTACGCCAGCGAGGAGCGCTGCTCTGGGGTCAGCAGAGCATGAATGCGCCCGAGCGCTCGCACCACCTGCGCCTGCAAGTGTTCGACGCTCTTTCTGCGCTGCTCTGCCGCGGTCTTGGCTGCCGCTTCGTCGAAGGTGGCACCGACGACGGCATCGGCGAACGAAGCCTGAGCACGTCGATCATCCACCTCGGCTTGAGCGCGCTCGGTCTTGAGCTCGTTGAGGATGCGGGCTAGCTCGCCCACCTGGGCTTCGGTCAGCTGGAGCTTGTAGGCCAGGAATCGCAGCGGCCGACGGACGCCAAACGAGCCGCCGCCACCGGAGTCGCCACAAGCATCCCCTCCCCCGCCAAGGCCCCACCCTCCTGAGAATCCCGAGCCGCAGCGGGCCCAGGGCTCGGGGGCTGCGGACTTGGGGGAAAAGCTCTCGCCGTGCGCGTTCTTCCAGACAAAGATGACTTCGGGGAACATAGGTTTTCTCCTCTGCCGGGGCTCTCGCTCCCAGCGGGTTTCTCGACCCTGAATCGGGCCTGGTGCAGGGGCCCGGGGTCTAGCACGTGGGCAACATGCCTCACGCGGATACGTTCCAAGCTAAGACGGCGCAGCGCGCTGTCAACGATTCTGTCCGAAGGCTTCTTGCACGTGCCGGGCTGCCGTCAGAACATCGGCCGCTTGATTGACGGCCGCGATGATGGCCGCACCGTGGGCCCCGGCAGCCACGATGTAGGGAACGCGCGGCAGGGTAATCCCCCCGATGGCGATGACCGGCACCGGGCTACTCTGGCAGATCTGGGCCAGCCGCTCGACGCCGACCTCGGGATCGGGGTTGCGCTTGCTGGAGGTGGCGAAGATCGGTCCCACGGCGATGTAGTCAGCTCCACCGGCGATCGCGGCCGCAGCCTGGGTCTCGTTATGCGTTGAGATGCCGATGAGCAGATCCCGGCGTCCCTGTACGTCACAAAGCGCGCGCGCAGCGGACAGCGGCAGATCGTCTTGACCCAGGTGTACGCCGTCCGCACCACCGGCCAGCGCAACATCCAAACGGTCGTTGACGACGACGGCACAGGACGACGGCTTCTGGGCCATTAGCTCGCCCAGCACAGCGAGCATCGCCGCCGCACCGGCGTCCTTCATCCGTAGCTGCAAGACCGATACACCCGCCGCAAAGAGCGGTTCGTAAAGCGATCGCGGCGTCAAAAGCGGCGCGGAAGCCGATATGTCGAGCATGCCGTAGAGGCCACGGCCAAAACGAGAGGTCATTTGAGGGGAATGGGTCGCGGAAAACGGAGGAGGGGCTAGTGCTTCTTGGCGGGAGCAGCCGGCTTCTCGTGGCCGCCCTTCTTGCTCTCTTCTTGGCGCTCTAGACCTTCACAGGCCTTCTCGTCACCGGCGTCGCACATGGCGCGCAGACCGACACCGCGCACGCCGCTGCTGCCGTTGATCCAATCGACCCAGGCCTGGTCAAACTGCACCAGGTCGTCCTTCTTGGTCTCTTTGTTCATCTTGCGGAAGCAGGCGCTGAAGGCTTGGTCGATGCGCTCGTACTCGGCGCCGAACTTGTTGAAGGTGCCCTTGAAGGTCGGCGGCTGCTTGGCGGGAGCCTCCTGAGCCTCGGGGATGCAGGTATCGCGCAGCTTGGCCAAGAAGGCGGTATCGACGTCCTGCCCCTTCCGCTGCACGCACTTGGTGGCGATAAACTCCAGCAGAGCCTGGCCGTCTTTCAGCTTGTCGACGTCGGGCACGGCGCAGTGCAGGAACTTGTCGTACTGCCAGGCCAGCGACTCGGCCTTGTTGGGGTTCGCCGTCGTGCTCCAGGTCGAGCCAGCCTGAGCGATCTTCTGCTCGCGCAGCTTGGTCTCGACGCGCTTGGGGGCCCCTTCGGCCCACACCTGCAGCGTGTTGGCCAGGGCGGCCAGCGTCTTGCCGTAGGTGTCGAGGGCGGGGGCGTACTCCGGCAGCGGGTCGATGTCGTTGACCCCTTTGGACGCCTTGAGCGCCTTCGGCAGACACTCGTTGTTGACCTTCTCGGGATAGGTCTTGGGATCGGAATAAAGCGCGGTCTCGATCTGCATGTTCAGCGCTTCCGGCGAGTTGAAGCGCCGTCCGTCGCCGTCCTTACCGAAGAGACACTTCCAGAAGGCGCCCACGTTGTTCTTTTCGAACTCTTGGAAGTTCTCCATGAACCCGATGTGCTTCTTCAGCTTCTGTCGGTTCTGGTAGCTGCGGAAGCCCAAGAACGCCAGCACGGCCAGGATGGCGATCGCGACGGCCAAATAGGCAGGCCAGGGCAGGCTCTTTTTCTTCAGGCTCAGATCTGGGTCGCCACCGAACCCACCGAGCCCACCTCCAGGAAGTCCACCGTCTAGTTCACTCATGGAACCCATCTTGGATCGCCTGCCCTTGGCTTGGGAAGAGGCTTTGATGGCCCGGGTTTACCCGTCGGTCAGCTGGGGCCTAGCCACCAGGATCGGGGTCGCCGGATCGGCCGATAGACGGAATGGCCGCCAGCATAGTATCGTCCGAGGCACACTGAAGGAGCCCGTCATGCGTCCGCTGGCCTACGCACTGCGATTGTCTCTGCCCCTGCTGGGCGGCTTGGCCGCTTGGTCCGCGCCGTCCGCAAGCTCTCCGCTTTCGGTCGCGACGGCAGAGGCTGGCCCGCTGCGGCGACCGCGCATCCACACCCTGCTCGTCGATCTGACGCACATCGAGGCGAATAACGGCGAGCGCGATGACCGCCGAGCAGCGCAAGCGATCGAGCAGCACGTCGTCGCCATCCGCGCGGATCTTCTGCGCGCGCTCAGCGGAGAGCAGCCCCCACACACCGCGCTGCAGGCGACGCTTTCCAACCTGTACGCCATTGCCGCACAGAACAGCCGCTCGCAAGAGAACGACTACGACCTGGTCATGCGGGTCGCGGGCAGCGTCGAGCAGATGCGGCTGCGGGCCGAGCAGATGTTGACGCATCTGGGGCCGCATGCGCCCCCGCCCCTGCCACCTTGGTATCGCCAGCCCGCCGCGCTCTACGTTCCAGAGCCCTACGTGCCCCCGCTTTTGCCGCCGCAGGTCGCGCAGCGGCCGACGGGATATCCAGCGCAGCCGGGATATCCGCCGCCGCAGCCGCCTCCCATGTATCAGCCGCCGCCGTCGGGATACCCACAGCAGCCTCCCGCGTATCCGCCGCCTCCGCAGGGATACCCGCAGCAACCGGCCTATCCGCAGCAGCCGACCTACGACCAGCCTCCACCGGGTTACCAGCCGACGCCGCCGGCCTATGCGCAGCCGGCTCCCGCGTATCCGCAGCAGCCCCCGGTCTATCAGCCGCCGGCGCCAACGCCGATGTCCCCGCCGCAGTTCCAGGCGCTGCTGCAACAGATCAAGCGCCTGGCTTTCAGCGACGAAAAAATCAATGCGGTGCAGGATGCGGTGAACTCGGGCCACCACTTCACGTGCGACCAGATCGTCCTGCTCATGCGCGGCTCCACCTTCGGAGATGATCAGGTCAAGATCGGCTCGATCTTGTTTCCGCGCGCCATCGATCCGCAGAACTTCTCGCTGCTGACCTCGGCGTTGACTTTCGAGAGCGACCGTCAGCGCCTGCGCAAGGCCTGCGGCCGCTAACCCCCCCGATCCGTTCCGTCTACGCCACCCAGCCGCGAGCCGCCGTGACCGCCACGCCGGGGAAGCCGGCTGTGGACCGCGGGGTAGCGGCCAGCATCAGCGACTCAAACGGGTTCTTGCCGACATAGCCGCGCTCTTTGGCCCAGCCGAAGAACCGACACGCGGTCTCGATCGGTGCCAGCAGCGATCGCCGCATGCCGCCCGGCGACAGCCCCCACTCGCGCACGGCCGTCGCGACCAGCGTGCGGGCCACACCGGCCGTCAGCGTCACCAGCGGGGCCTCGATGGGATCCAGCAGATCGCGCAGCTGGTCCAGCGCCAGCTGCACGGTGCCATCACAGTCGCCGGCAGTCGCCCCCAGGTGCCGCTCGTACTCGGTCAGCGTGGCCGCAATCGTGCGGGGGGGATCGAAGGTATACAGCGCGGGCTCCATACACACCCTGCGAAGTAGGCCATTTTCATCCATAGTTGAATTGTTATGAGGACTTACGATTATTGTCTAGTCTGTAGTCCGATGCGGGGGATGCTCTGACCTCGGACTACAGGCGGACGCCGCCGGGCCTGCGGCTCGTTGCGCAGGGCAGCGCTCAATCCCCGCACGACGACGACTCGGGGCAGCCGTCCGCCCCCCGGACAGTCGGCGCGACTAGCGACGCATCCGCTCGAACAGCGGACCGACTTCGGGCTGTGAACCGGGCGGGGCGTTGATGTCGTCGGACTCGTGCGGCTCGGCCGGCCAGACCGAGCGATCGAGATCCAGGATGCGCGACTGCCCGACGTAGCTCTTGGTCTCGTAGCGCGTGATATGGCCGATCTTGCGCACGATCTCGGCCATGCGATCGGCCTCACGCTCCAGGACGGCGGCGTACTCGTGAAGGTCCGAGTTTTCGCCCGGCAGCAGTCGGCGCAAGAGCTGCACATAACCCATGACCGAGGTCAGCGGCTGGTTTAGCTCGTGCGCCAAGGCCCCGGCGAGCTCGATCAGCACGGCCTGTTTTTCCGTCGCCGCCAAGCGTTCTTCGGTGCGCAAGAGCTTCTGCTCGATGTGCAAGCGCTCACGCAAATCAGACATCACACCGACGGTGGCGACCTCGACATCGCCTTCGTAGATGATCGAGGCGGACAGCGCCACCGGCACGGCTTGGCCGTCTTTGCCGATCACCGTTTGCCGCGACTGCAGCAGGTGCCCACGCCCACCGTAGTCGTCGGAGCGCAAGGCGCTCATCACGCGCTTAGCATCGCCTTCGGGGTACAGCTGGGACACCGGCAGCTTGCCGATGACTTCTTCGGGCGCGTAGCCGGTGATGCGCGCCGCCCCGCGATTGAACAGCACGACCTGGCCGCGGATGTCCGCTGCGATGATGCCATCCACCGTCGAGTCGATGAGCCGTTCGAGAAATTCTTTGGTCTTGCGCAGCTCGTTTTCGAGGATGCGCTTCTCGGTGACATCGCGGAACGACAGCACGATCAGCCGATGCGGCGACAGCACCGCCGAGGTCGACATCGACGCCAGCAAATACTCTTGCGAGGTGGTGATCAGCGCCAGGTCGTAGGCCAAGACCGAGTGCTCTGCGAGGACCAGGCCCAGGGCATAGGCGCACAGAAAGCGCTGCGGCTCCGCCACGAGCTCGATCAGCGGACGACCTACCAAGCCGGCGGTGGCATAACCAGTGGCCTGCTCGGCCGCGCGATTCAGCCACAGCACGCTGCCATGTTCGTCCAGGACGATGACGCCATCAGCGCTCGACTGAAACAGCTCGCGATAGCGATCGATCACCGACTCGGACAGCGCGGGGCGCGGCACTGGCGAGAGCGGCTGAATGCGCACTCGCCGCGTCCGGTCGCGCAGCACTTCGTTGAGGTGCCGACCGCGTACCGCCAAGCTCAGAAGCTGCGCCGCGGTGAGCAAGAAAGCGCGACGCTCGCCATCGACTGCCTGCGGCACAAAGCCTGTGCTCTGGCCACAGATCAGGAGGCCCCAGTCGGTGCTCTCACCGATGCGGCCGACATCGGCAGGCAGGGGGATGACCTCGATCGGGATGGGAGCGGGCAACGACAACGCATCGGCCAAAAGTGACAGCTCGGCGGTGTCATGCAGGAGCGCGATCTCGCTGCCACGCAGCCGTCGCAGGAGCTCGCGATAGCTGCCCTTGGGTCCGCGCAAGAGCCCCGGCAGCTCTAGGTTGCTGGTGGCCATCACGTGCAGCTCGACCGGTACTTCGTCGGAGCTCAGCGACGAGATCGCGGGCGACCGACCGCTAGCGGTATGCGTCGCGGTCAGCTGGACAAGGGCAACCAGCGCGGCCTGCAGCGGCTCGCCCAAAAGATCGAGCGCCCGACATAGCTGCTGTAGCTCGTCGCCGTCGTCGAGGTCGTAAAGAATGGGCGCGTTGTCGTCTTGCGTCCGTGCCGCATCGCGGCCGTTCGGCTCGGCCTCACCACTGCTGATGAGGGACAGTGCCCGTCGCAGCGCGCGGTAGTAATCAGGCGACCCGGCGACGGACGAAGACGACATTGGGGGGAACAGGCAGGCGGGCTTACAGGCTAGTGGGCGGCGGCGCTGCGCATCCGCTCGATGACGGCGGTAGCAAACTCAGAGCACTTGACCTCTTTGGCGCCCTCGGTCAGACGGGCGAAGTCGTAGGTCATGATCTTCTGGCCGATGGTGGCGTCGAGGCCCTTCACGATCAGATCGGCGGCCTCTTGCCAGCCCAGGTGTTCGAGCATCATCACGCCCGACAACACCACCGAGCCGGGGTTGACCTTGTCGAGGTTGGCGTACTTGGGCGCGGTGCCGTGCGTCGCCTCGAAGATGGCGTGACCGCTGACGTAGTTGATGTTGCCGCCGGGGGCGATGCCGATACCACCGACCTGCGCCGCCAGCGCGTCCGACAGATAGTCGCCGTTGAGGTTCAGCGTAGCGATGACATCGAAGTCTTCCGGCCGCGTCAGCACCTGCTGCAGCGTGATGTCGGCAATCGCATCTTTGATGATGAGGCCAGCGCCTGGCTTACCCTCGGGGATCTTGCACCACGGGCCGCCATCGATCTCGACGGCGCCGAACATCTCCTTGGCGACCTGATAACCCCAGTCGCGGAAGGCGCCCTCGGTGAACTTCATGATGTTGCCCTTGTGCACCAGCGTCACCGACTTGCGCTTGTGCTTCACCGCGTACGAGATCGCGCTGTGCACGAGGCGCTCAGTGCCGAGGTAGCTGACCGGCTTGATGCCGACGCCGACCTGCAGGCTGACATCGCGCTTGGGCCCGCCCATGCCTTCGAGCGCCGCCTGCCACTTGTTCGACGCATCGGTGGTGCCAAAGCGAACCTTGGCGAAGTCCTTGGGGAACTCTTTGGCGATAAATTCGAGGATCTTCTGCGCCTCGGGCGTGCCGCCGCGGTACTCGATGCCGGCGTAGATGTCCTCGGTGTTCTCGCGGAAGATGACCATGTCGACGGCTTCCGGACGCTTCACCGGGGAAGGCACGCCGCGGAAGTAACGCACCGGCCGCAAGCAAACGTACAGGTCCAGGAGCTGGCGCAGCGCGACGTTCAGCGAGCGAATGCCGCCGCCCACCGGCGTGGTCAGCGGTCCCTTGATGCCGACGAGGTATTCCTTGAAGGCGGCCACCGTCTCATCCGGCAGCCAGTTGTTCGTCAGCTGGAAGGCCTTCTCACCGGCCAGCACTTCCTTCCACACGATCTGCCGCGAGCCGGAATAGGCGATCTCTACGGCGGCATCGAGCACGCGCACCGAAGCGCGCCAGATGTCCGGGCCTGTGCCGTCGCCTTCGATGTACGGGATGATCGGCGAGTTGGGGACCGACAGCTTTCCGGTCTGCTTGTCGAGCGTAATCGGCTGGCCAGCGGCAGAGGTGGTCATCGTGCGTTGCTCCTTATGACGGACAGTTGTGGGCCGGATGATGCACTGAATCGGTCGGACAGCTCAAGCACAACAACGTCCCGGTCGGGAGCGCCCGGCCGCCCGACAAGCCGATCCGATCAGCGGATCCGGTAAGCTGATCCGGTGTCGAATCGCGCGCCTTCAAACCTGACTTCTGCGCTCGCTCACGCCCGCCGCTTGGCCGCCCCGGCTGGCCTGCTTCTGCTGGTGAGCCTGCCGTTTTTCGCTTCGCCTCTGCGCGCCAGCTCGCCAGTCCGACAGGCCGATGACGAAGCCGCGCTGCTGCACCGAAAGCTAGATCTGTCGACGCTGACCCGTTACAACCGGACTCAAAAGATCTGGCAGCCGCTGCGCCTGCCGCCGGCCCGCCTGTATGTCGTGAACCTGTGGGGCGTTCACTGCGCCCCGTGTCGCGCCGAGTTTCCGCTGCTGCGCAACGTCGCGCGCGCCTGGCAGGCCCAGAAGGATGTGGTGTTTCTTTACGTTGCCGACCCACCGCTCGACAGCCCAGCCGAAGAGGTCGTGCGCTTCTGGCAGGAGCTGGCGGCGCAGCTTCCCGACGCCGATCCCCTGCGGAGTCGCGACGATGGGCTGCGCGCGACCCTGGATAACCCGGCGCAGCCGATTACCTTGCTGCTGGATTCTCAGCTTGTGGTGCGGCAGGCCTTCGTCGGTGCCATCGGCGATCGGCCCTTGGGCACCGCCATCACTCGCTTGCTGCGCGTGCTCCCACCTCAGGCCACCTTCGGCGGGCGATAACCACCGCACCGCCGCTCCCACGACTTCGTCCTACACGCGGCAGCCTAGGTGCTGAGCACAACTGAGGCTTGCCGATCTTCGTATGGGTGATTCCGCCGCTACCATTGCCAAGAAAATGGTATTCTGGATCACCGTAGGAGAAGTCTATGGCCGAGCAATACATCGGTCCATATCGCGTCGTTCGTGAGATCGGTCGCGGAGGCATGGGCGCAGTGTTCGAAGCGGTTCAGCCGCAGATCGAACGCCGCGTGGCCATCAAAGTCCTACATAGCCAGTTCGCCCAGAACGAACAGCTTGTCCGTCGCTTCTCCGTCGAGGCGCGCGCGGTCAACATCGTCAACCACCCCAGCGTGGTGCAGATCACCGATTTCGGTCAGCTCCCCGACGGTACCGCGTACATCGTCATGGAGTTTCTGGACGGAGAGTCGCTGGGCTCGCGCATGAAGCGGCAGGGCGGCAAGCTGTCGATCGTCGAGTCGCTGCGCCTGTCGCGTCAGATCGCAGCGGCGCTGGCGGCGGCCCATACGAAGAACATCATCCACCGCGACCTCAAGCCCGACAACGTGATGATCGTCGCCGATCCCGAGGCGCCAGGCGGCGAGCGCGCCAAGGTCTTGGACTTCGGCATCGCCAAGGTCGCCGCGGCGGTGACGCCGGGAGCCGACAACCCCATCGAAGCGATGTCGACCACACGCACCGGCGTGATGGTGGGCACGCCGCTTTACATGGCGCCCGAGCAGTGCAAGGGCAATGGCCAGGTCGATGCCAAGGCCGACGTCTACTCGCTGGGCGTCATGCTGTACCGCATGCTGTGCGGCCGTCCGCCGTTTATCGGTGACGGAGCAGGCGCGGTTATGGCCATGCATATCTACGAGCCGCCGCCGCCGCTGCGCGAGTTCGAGCCCGCGGTGCCGGAAGATCTCGCGAACCTTGTGCACGCGCTCTTGGAAAAAAATCCTGCCAATCGGCCAACGATGCAGCAGGTGGCGCACGCGCTAGAGCAGCTTAAGGCCGTGCACTCGACGGGCCTGCTGGCAAGTGGCGAGCTTCACCTCTTGGCGAGCGGCGGACTGCTGTCGGGAAATTACAGTCCGATTACGCCGCACCCAAGCACCCCGGCGCCGATGACCCCGGTGCCGATTACTCCCGCCCCGATCAACCCGGCAGCGACGGCGCAGGGGTTGGGTCCGGTGCGCATCACCGGCAATAGCGAGAGCATGTCCGCGATGCGCTCAGGCGCGGCCAGCGTCAGCTCTTCGGGGCTGTTGACGCTCAGTCAGGTCGGTGCCAGTGGACCCAGCCAACCCGTCCTCAGCTCGGGCCCGAACTCGGTCAGTCAGACGCTGGGACCGGCCGAGGCGCAGGTCGGCAACCCGGCCCCCAAGCGCAGCGCCGGCTTCGCCGTTGGGATCGTCGCTGGCAGCATCCTGCTCGGTGCGGCGCTGTTCGGCCTTGTCGCGCTGCGCCATGACGACAACAAGGACGGCAACCGCCCGGCGAACGAAGGCACGACCTCGCTGCCGACCACCGCGAACAAAGTGACCTGGACCATCTCTAGCGAGCCGGCGGGAGCCACCGTCGTGCGCGCCACGGACCAGCGCATCCTCGGCCGGACCCCCTGGCGCAGCGAACAGCCGCAGAGCGCGGGATCGCAGGTTCTGATTCTGCGCCTGGCCGGCTATGCCGATCGCGTCGTCACCATGGATCAGACCGCGAACGCGGTGGTCAAAGAGAGCCTGGTGGCCTTGGTCACAACGCCGCCGCCCGCCGCTCCGGTCGTCGCCGCCCCGCCGCCGGTTCAGCAGCCGATGCGCTGGATCAAGCGTGGCGGCAAGCGCATCCCGATCAAGCCCGCGGCTCCTGCCGCTGAATCCCCGAGTGTCGCCAGCGCGCCGCCGCCCGCAGCACCACCGCCGGTGGCCGCACCCAAGCCCAATCCGCCTCCGCCAAAGGAAGAGACTCCGCATGCCCGCATTCAAGTGGTGGACTGAAACGCGCCCTGCTCGCCTCGCCCCTGTGCCATCGGCTTCTTCCGTCGGTTTGCGGCCAGTGCCGAGGGTCGCACCGCGGCTGCGCTGGCAGATCGCGATCTTTGCACTGCTGGGCGCGCTGTGCCTGTCGGGCCGCCCCGCGCTCGCCGTGCCAGAGGACGCCTGCATCAAAGACGAGAAGTGCAAAGAGCACTACACCAAGGGCGTCAAGCTCTACAAAGAGGAGCTCTTCGACGACGCACTGACCGAGTTTCAGGCCGCGTATGCGGCGCGTCAGATGCCGCTTCTGCTGGTCAACATCGGCCGCACGATGCAGAAGCTAGGCCGCCCCAAGGAAGCCCTCAGTCACTATGAGCGCTTCCTGCGCGCCGAGCCCAAGATCGATCCCGAGACCAAGAAGCGCGTCGAAGACTACATCGTGCAGGTCAAGGCGCTGATGGACAGCGAGCCGGCCAAGCCCGACAAGCCCGCGGTTGCGACTCCGCAGGTGCCGACCACGCCGGTCGCACCGCCGCCGGCACCACCGCCCCCAGGCCGCAACCTGATGATCGCCGGTGGCGCGGTCGCCGCGATTGGGGTCGCCGGACTCCTCACCGGCGTCGGTCTGTTTGCCGCGTCGAACTCGGCGTTTCAGAGCTTCCAGGGCACGACGGACGAATTCGACAAGCTGACCTTCCGTGATCGCGCGCAGGGCCTGGGCAATGGCTCGGTGGTGGCGTACATCCTCGGCACCGTGGCGCTGGGCACCGGCGCGGCGCTGATCGGCGTCGGGGCTCGCGAGTACTTCCGGCACAAGAACGCGCAGGCCAATAAGCCTGCCGGGGACAAGCCTGCGGCCGACAAGCCGCCGGTCTCGGCCGCTCTCGTGCCGCTTATCGGCGGTGGGGCCTTGCTGGTTCAGGGAGGCTTTTAATGAAGACTTATCTTTCGCGACGTCTGTGGAGCGGCCTTCTATCGCTGGGTCTATCGCTGCCGCTGTGGCTTTCAGGCTGCACGCTGGCCCAGAAGTACACCGAGTGCTCGTCGGATGCCGAGTGCCCGATGGTCAACGGCCAGAAGCTCTTCTGCTCCAGCGATCAGCTGTGTGTCTTGGGGCGCCCCAAGGATCAGCTGTGCACCGAGATCTATCCCGCGAACGCCCCGGCCAACTCGATCGCCGTCGGCGCCATCGCCTTTACGGAAGACGGCAACGACGACCTGGTGATCAAAGCCTGGAAGCTAGGCATCGATCAGGTGAACGAGCGACGCAGCCCCGATCCACCGCTGGCCCTGCACATCTGCGACGTCGGCAAGGATGAAAACGACGCCTTCAAGTCGATGCAGCTTTTGGCGCGTGAGCGGCACGCCGTTGCGCTCGTCGGGCCGACGACTTCAGGCCGCACTTTTGCAATCAAGGACGAGCTGATTCGCAGCGGCATCCCGATGATGTCGCCGTCGGCCACCTCACCCGAGATCTCGGCGCTAGGCACTCAGGCGGGCCCGGTCAACAGCCTGTTCTTCCGCGTCGTGCCGTCCGACTCGCTGCAGGGCCCGGTGCTGGCCAAGCAGATCCCGGTCTCACCGACGCCGAAAGTGGCGCTGCTGTACGTCGATGATCCCTACGGCACTGGTCTCAAAGATGCGTTCTTGGCAGCGCTACCGGGCCTAGGACTCAGCTCGCCGACGACGGTGAAGTACAACGAGCCAGCGGCTGGCGTCGACCAGGCCTCGATCAACGCCGCGGCGGCATCGATCCTGGCCCTAAACCCCAAGCCCGACTATCTGGTGGCCATCACCAACGTCTACACCGTCGATGTCCTCAAGGCGCTGACCCCCCTGCCGACCAGCGGCACGCCGACCACGAAGATCATCATGGCCGACGGTGCGAAGAACGACAACACGCTGAAGCTGTCCGGCACCGCCTACGGCAGCTACAACATGGCCATGGTGAATGCCCACCTGGCGCGCATCTCGGGCACGGCGCCCACCGTCGATACCGCCAACCAGACCAAGACCGGCGCGTATCAGAAGTTCGTCGACGACTACAAGACGCGCTGGAACCAGCAGGATCCCAGCATCAGCATCTTTTCGGCGTATGGCTATGACTCAATCTTTGCGGTGGCGATGGCCATCGGCGCCGCGGGTGCCGACGTGACCCCGGCCCGCGTGTCGCAGATGCTGAGCCGCATCAACAAGATCGAAGCCTCGACCGGCCGCTGCCTCGCCGATGCCATCGATACCGCCACCAACAACTGGCTGGTGGTCGGCAAGACCAAGTATCTCGACGCCAAGAACAAGCTGACGATGCGCGATCAGCTGGTCCTGCAGGGCGCCACGGGCACCATCTGCTTCACCCCGCACGGCGATCGCTCAGCCGGCCTGTACGAGCGCTGGAGCATCAACCCCACTGCCGTGCCGCCGCGCTTCGACAGCGTCCCCGCCAGCTAGGCCACCGCTCAGCGCCCCCCGGCGCTCCCTCTCTGTTGATCTATTAGCAGGCCTGCTCGTTTATTAGCAGGCGCGCCAGCCGAGCAGCCACCCCAGAAAGAACGCCACCGGCGCCGCGTAAAGCAGCGTGCGCTGGGCGCGACCGCGGAAGCCCGCGGCTACCAGCTCGTCTTCGAGCAGGTGATAGATGCGCCGCGTCTCGCCGAGCAGCTCCTGCGCCGCCTGCGGGCCGCGATCGATGCGGCTCTGCACAAAGCTCTCGGGCCGGCCGCGCACCATGGCGCGCAGGATGAGCAGCATCAGCTCATCGCGCAGGAAGGGCTCGGGGATCGCGTTGCGCCGTCCCAGGTAATACTGATCCATGCGCAGCGACGACGGCGACAGCGATCGCTGGCTGTCTTCCTGCAGCAGCGTGACCAGCGAGCTGAGGCGGTCGGCCTCTTCGTGCTTGCCAGTCAGGATGTAATAGAACAGGCCGCCGACGGCATAGATGTCGTGCGGCTCGCCCAGGCGCCGCACCAGCTCGTATTTCTGACCGCCGGCCCGCGGACCCGGAGTGCCCTCGAAGAACGCAAAGGCTCCGCCCTGTCCGTCGGGCTCGACGCGCACGATCTCCAGATCATGATCGTGCCGCGTGTCGTTGAGATCCGAGATCAGATCGCCGGGCAGCGCCGACAGATAGGTGTTCCACAGGTTGGCCGGCACGGTGAAGCAGCTGCGCTCGGCGTCGAACTCCAGCGCCTCGGAGACTCGCTCTTTGCGGCGCCGCGCCTCGGGCGACAGGTACGGCAGCTTGATCGCCGAGGCCACCACGTCCTGCTCTTCGTACCAGCTGCGCGACAGCTCATCTTTGTCGGCGAGACCAAAGTCGATGACCTTGAGATCGAAGCTGGGGAACGAAGCGCGACCGCGCAGGCGCTCGCGCAGCTCGCGCATGGCCTCGCCTCGCCAGTCGGTCAGACCCGGCGCCCCGTCGAGCGCGTGGACCATGACGTTATCGGGAGCCAGGTCCTTGTGCACGATGCGCTTGTCGCCATGCAGCCAGGCCACGGCTTCGGCAAGCTGCACCATCAGGTACAGCTTCTGCAGCAGCACGACGCGCTGGGCCAGGAAGCCCTCGCGGTCGGGAAACAGCCGGCGCTCGACGCGGCGCTTGACGGCGGCCAGGGTCCCCGGTCGCTTGCTGGCCAGCGCAGAGTACGCGCCCGAGGCCCCGATCTGCACCAGCCCCTGCTGCTGCAGCGATGCGAAGTCGGTCAGCCCGTGCTCGACAAGCTCCATCACCACGGCTTCGCGTTCGACGAAGTTGACCAGCGTGCCGCGACTGG
>DAORCZ010000042.1:0-16535 GCA_035345735.1 Pseudomonadota bacterium
GGAAGACCGACGTGCGGACGAGACGCGCGTTCAGGCCCAGCGGCTCGACGAGCCGGTATTCGTCGAGTAGCGGCCAGCCGATAAGCGTCGCCCCGGTGAGCTCGTCCCGAAACAGCGCCGAGACGCGCTCAGCGGTCCAGCTGCCGCGCTGCTTGGGCTCGCCGACCACGGCCTATCCCTGTCGGTCCTCCCAGGCGGGGGGGCGGCCCAGGCGTCGCCGCATCGCCCAGCCCAAGACCAAAAGCGAGAGCCAGAGCCCGGTCGGGGGCGCCGCTGAGCCGGCACTGCCGACGTAGCTGCAGCCGCTCTTTTTAGGCTCGGCTGGGGGACTTACCGGCGCCGTCGCCCCGGTGCTGGGCGTGGCCGCCTTGGGCTCGGGCGCGGCCGGTGGCGTCGTCGTGCGGTCCGTCGCCCCCGGGGTCCAGTTGGCAAATACCGCAGGTGCAGATGCCGGAAAGTTGGCGCACAGGCGACGCGGCTGACAGGAAAGTCCGCTGGGGCAGCGGGGACTTGTGCCGGCCGGATCGCAGACCCGCACCGCCCTTCCGCCTGCCGTCGGGGCGCAGACCTCGGCCTCGCGGCAGGGGATGAAGCCTTTCCAGTTGCAGTCGCTGGCCTTGTCGCACTCCCAGGGCTTGCACACCGGCCCGGCATCCAGCTTCCAACCGGGCGGGCAGGGGAACGGCTCGCGGCAGGTGAACTTATCCACCTGTTCCCAGCCCGGCGGACAGGGCGGCATCGGCGGCGAGTCACCCCGCGCCACCCCCGTCGAAAAGAGCGCCAGCCCCAGACCCAGCACCTGACTACGGATCGGAATCGCGTTTCGCATGCCTGCGTCATCCTCTCGGTTCGGAGGCACCGCTACCGCCCACCCGCCCCCGGGCTTGCCAAGGCCTAAGACCACCACGCGCAGTAGATCCCTAGGATATCGCGAGGCGACTCCCGCGGGCAGCGTAAGACCCGGTTGGCCCCGGGCTGCGGGCAGCGCGTTTGGTCGGCCTTTGGGCTAAAGTGCGCGGCGCATGCCGATCTACGAGTATGAGTGTGAGTGTGGCGCGCGCTTCGAATCGCTAGAGGCGATGGGCAGTGTGCGCTCGACCTGCGGCGAGGACTGTCGGCGCCCTGCCAGCCGGCCCGCTCCCGCCCGCGGGGAAGGGAAGATCCAGCGCTTGCTGTCGGCGGCGGGTCTGCGTGGCACCGGCCACGAGGCCAAGCCCCGCGTCTTCGATCCCGTCGCCCGCGCCAACCGCCCCGGCTGCGAAGACTGCGATCCCGGCGTCGCGGCCAGCGAAGCCGACGTCTAGCGTCCGGTTCCCGGGCCGAATCGCCGCGGCAGGAGGCCGACGCCGCTACAGCGAGCGCAGATAGGCGATCAGGTCGGCGGTCTCGTCGGCGGTGGGGGGCGAAAGCTTGAGGAAGCGGACCTTGCGGGCGACGACCTCGTCGAGGGTGGCGGCGCTGCCGTCGTGGAAGTAGGGGGCGGTGTCGTGCAGGCCGTTGAGGCTGGGGGTGTCAAACAGGCAGGCCTGTCGTGGGCTTGTGTCGTAGGCCTGGCTGGGCTTGTCGGGATAGGGGCCGGTGGCGCAGGTGCCGACGTCATGCAGCATCAGGGGGCCGGTGAGATCGAGCGTGGGATTGCCGCTGCCGCTGTCGGTGAAGCGGGGGCCGCTGTGGCAGCGCTGACAGCCCAGGCGCTGGAAGATGACCTCGCCGCGCCCGGCGCGTGGGCTGAGCGCGCCGGTCTGCAGATCGCGCTCGGGGCTCGTGGCCGGCGGGATGGCGCGGTCGACGAAGGCGGCCAGTGCGTCGAGGTACGGGCGATCCTGGGGGCGGCGCAGATCGATGTCGGCCCCCTGCTCGGCGCGGGCGGTCTCGTCGTACTGAAGGAGGGTGTTGCGTCCGGCGCTGCGCAGCAGGAAGCCGGTGTCGCGCATGCCGCCGGCGTTGCTGGGGGTGTCGCGCGGACCCTGGGCAAAGCGCCAGGTCACCGCGTCGGAGCGGCCCTCCAAGTGACAGCTTGCGCAGGCCACCCAGAAGTTCTTGGTCATCGGGAACTCCGACGAGTTGGCGGAATAAAATAGCCGCTGTCCCAGGCGGAGCTCGGCGGGCATGGGATCGGGGGTGGCGAGGCGCGGGATGACCTCGCCATCGCGGCGCACCGGAGGACCGGACTCACCTGGCGCGGCGATGCGCAGGACGGCGATATCGGCCGAGGCGCGCTCGTCGATGTAGGCGGTGCGGCCGTCGGGCGAGATGACGATGCCTTCGGGAAGATCGCCGGGCAGGGGGCGCACGAGACCGGCCTGCACGCGCTTTTCGGCATCGATCACCAGCACGTCTTCGCTGGACATCATGACCGCCAGCGCCAGCCGTCCGTCGGGGGTAAAGGCAATGGCGCGCGGGCCCGAGACGATGTCAGCAAACGCGCCATCGACCCCCGGCAGCCGCGAGTCGGTGCTGAGCGTGGGGCCTGGCGTGCCGTCGAGCCCCTGAATGCTGACGGCGGGAAACACCGAGCTCTCGAAGTCGAGATCGGGCTGGGCGGTCGTGACGTTGAGCAGGAGGTGCCCCACCCAGACCTCGGCCCCCTCGGTCCCCATCAGATCCGCAGGTCGTGGGCGCACCGCCAGGCTGTAAAGTCCGCGCGGCTGACCATTGGCCAGCAGGCGGCTGGCGCGCGGAGCGACCTCGGCGACCGGCGTCTGGCCAAGCGGCGCCAGGGTGGTGGCATCGAGGCGCTCGATGCCGGGGTTTTGCAGAAAGCGCGAGACGAGGAGCCGCCCACCGGTCTCGTCGAGGGCCAGGCCCCACGGACGATCGGACAGGGGCTGCCTTTGCAGGGCGCCCTCATCGGGCAGGCCAGCGGCATCGAGGGGCAGGCGCACCACCTCGCCGCTTTGGTAGAGGCTGACGTACAGCGCGCGACCATCGCCATGGCGCAGCACCGCCACCGCCTCGGCACCTAACCGCAGCGCCGAGAGCACGCTGCCTGATTCGACCTCGACGGTGAGCAGCTGTCCCGAGGCCTGACAGGCGACATAGGCCAGGCGGCCATCGGCTGACAGATCGACGCTGCGCGGGGCCAGGGACGGCGTGTAGCGGCCATCTCCGGTCGGCTGCGGTCGCGGGCCGAGCGCGATCTCGCGGCGCAGCGTGCGGGTCTCGGGATCGATAATCGACAGCGAGTCGGCGTCGGCGTTGACCACCGCCAGGACCCGCCCATCGGCCGAGAGCGACAGCGACTGCGACCCCCGCGGGGCATAGCGCGGCGACGATCCGCAGGCCGAAAAAACCAGCAGCAAAGAACACACAGACACAATCCAGGGCGCTCTCCCCCGGGGCCCCGGCGCGCGCCGGAGCGCTTCATTTCTAGACGGCGACATTACTTCACTCCCCCACAGCGCCCGCCGATGCAGGTAATTCCTTCGGCGCAGTCGCTGTTCTGACTGCAACAGACCTGTGCGCACTCGCTGCCGGTGAGGCTGCTGCGCACGCAGACGGTGCCGGTGGCCGCGCTGGCGGTCGTCGTGCCCCCGGGCGGTAAGCCATAGCCATAGGCGCTGCCGCTACTGACTACTGAGCCGCCGCCATCGCGGTAGTCGAAGACGCCGACCTCGGCAAAGGTGTGACGCCAGAAGGCGTAGGGGGCCGGCTCTAGGCAGGTGCTGCCGCTCTTGCGGGCGCACTCGCTGCTGACGTCGGGGCCGACCCAGTTGTAGGGCGAAAGCAGGGCCGGCGAGGACAGCTCATAGGGCTCGCGCGGGCTCAGGATGGACAGCGCGGTGTGCGGCGTGAGGTTGCGCCACTCGACGGTCGCGCCCCGCTCGATAAGGACACAGCTTGTGGCAAAGGCCTGGCCGCTGGCCGCCCGGATGACCAGGCTGGCGGGCTCGCGCGACGACTCTTGCACGCTCGGCGGGGTGCGGCGTTCAGAGCCGCAGGCGAAAAGCAGGGCGAGCGAGGCAAACAGGCCGAGCCGCAGCCCAGCGCAGAGGGGGACGCGCGATGGCGGAGAGCACGAGCCGATGTGCGGTAGGTTCATCACGGAAAGACTCGATAGGCGAAGAGTTCGACACAGTCGGCACCTGGCCCAGCATCGGCCCCGCCCGCGAGCGGACGCGGGGGCAGCGAGGGCACGCCGACAAAGCGCAGCGTGGATGGAACCGATGGAGAAACGCAGGCGCGGGCCAGCGGACGCAGCCGGGCTCGCGAGTCGGCGGAGGCGATGACCTCGGACGTCACCAGCACCTCGGCGGGCGGGTTCGAGCGCCGCGCCAAGTCACTGAGCACCTCGCCGAGATAAATCGCCGGCTGCGCTGAGCCGCTGCCGCAGCGCAGATCGTAGAAGCGTGCCGCCGCCGCCCCGTAGAGCCGCGAGCGACAGTCGGGCAGGGCCGAGACGAGCTTGAGCCCCGGCGCCGGGTCGCTACGAAACGTCCAGATCTGCGCTGTGCTGTGGATGGCCGCGAGGGCCAGCGCAATCAGCAGCCCGGCTCGCCCGGCCTGCGAGCGCAGCAGCGCAGCGAAAAGGACGGCCAGCGCGGCGGCGACCGCCACCGGCACCGGCAGCAGGTGTCGACCATTGCCCAGCAAGCGGGTCGACAGGGCGACATAGACGACATAGGTCGCGGTGAGCGCCCAGAGAGCCAGCGACTGCAGACGCAGGGACGAGGGCAAAAGGGAGCGTCGCGTCGGCCGGAGCGGTGCTGCGATCCCCATGGTCAGCGGCACGATCAGCGCAAGCCCCACGATCGCCGGACCGAGCGCCCGCACCACCGCAAGTCCAATCGCCGGCAAGCGCGCCGCCAGCCCCGATCCCCAAAGCAGCGATGGCGTCGGCCCCGCGCCCGCCCACAGCCCACCGCCAAAGTCACTGAGGTGCCCGCGAGCATGGGCCAGACAGAGCGCCAAAAAACGCGATCCCCCGACGATGGACAGAAGTGGCAGCAGCCACAAGAGGCAGGCCAAGGCCGCGCTAGCAGCGACGGTCAGAAGTGGTCCGCGGTGCGCCCGTCCGCGTCGATGCGCTAGGCCAACCAGCAGGATCGTTCCCAGAAAAAGCGGCACCGCCACCGGCGGCCGAATGCCCAGGGCCAAGCCGCCGCACAGGCCACACAGAACCGCGCGAGCCCGACTGGGCTGATGCAGGCACAAGGCCAAGAGTGCCAGGCACAGGAGCGCTGCGCCCAGGCCCGCCCCATCGCTGAGCGTCGCCACCCCCAGCCCGCCGAGCAGCGTATTGGGAGCCGCCAGCAAGACAAACAGCGC
Source organism: Pseudomonadota bacterium (assembly GCA_035345735.1). GTDB lineage: Bacteria > Myxococcota_A > Polyangia > Palsa-1104 > JAEUJZ01 > JAEUJZ01. The sequence goes on from DAORCZ010000042.1 coordinate 5,269, forward strand.
CGCCGCGTACCCGCCAGCCTGCGCGGCCAAGACGCCAGCGATCGCCGCTAGACCCGCCGAAAGAAAGATCGCACTCACCGATGCCACGGCCACAGACGGCGTGATCGGCAGGAGGGCATGCAGGGCTCGCCCCAAGAGGACGAAGACGGGAAAGCCCGGGGGATGCGGCTGAAAGCGCGCCAGATCGAAGTCAGAGATCGAGAGCACGAAGCCGATGCCGTCATAGCCGTCGGCAAAAGACGGCTGCCCGCGGCTGGCCAGGCCCAGCAGGCCCAGATACAGCGCGGCAATCGCCACGAACGCCACCCCACAGGTGACAAGTCCGCGGCGAATATTTGGCGCGTCGGTCACGGGCTTGCGACCGGCCCCAGGGTGAGGGTGGACATCAGCAGCGCCGGCCGTTTGGCGTCGTCGATTTCCTGGACGCAGTCGCGATCGCGGTCCGACGTCAGCGCACCCTGATCGATGCCGAGCTCGCCGGTCAGCGCCCGCTCGGCCATCATCAGGCCGCTCGATAGCCCGGCGGGATGGGTCAGGCACTCGGCGGGGTAGTCGACCTGGCCGTTGTCGTTGGCGTCGTCCCAGCCGTTGAGCACGAGCTTGTTGAGTCGCGCCAAGCGGCTCTCGATCGTCGCGCGCAGGCTGTCTCCGCCCGGCCGGGCCGCCACCAGCACGTACATCCGCGACAGCGCAGTCTGCAGGCTGGCGAAGCGCTCGGGCGTCCAGGTGAAGGTGTCGTCTTGGCCCAGCGTGGTGCGATAGGTGGCCAGCGTGGTGTGGTGGAAGCGCGCCTGCAGCACATCGTGGGCGGCAATGGCGCGATCGCGATAGCTGGCCTGCCCCGTCGCCAGATAGGCTTCAAGGAGGCCAAAGATGGCCGCCGACTGCGACTCGATCTGGGTCGGCTGACTGTCCGCCTGACCTGCCGCGAAGTCGTAGTAGTTGCTGGCCAACCCGTCGCTATTGAGCAGTCGCGTGCTCAGCACATCGGCCTGCGCTTTGATCAGGGCCCGCAGCCGGCTGGCCAGCGTGACCGCACCGGGGATGCCGGCCAGCGACGTCCCGTCGAGTGCTGTCGTCGTAACCAGCGTGTCGGGAGTGGCATCGCTGTACAGCGTCAGCTGCGCCGAAAGCGCGCGATAGGCGGTGCGCAGCGCGACGATGGCCCGCGCCGCTTCGACCGCGCTGACCCGCCGCGTGCGGCTGACCGTGCCTGTTGCAGCGACGGTGGCGGTGTCACACAGCGAGCCTGACGCAGCGTCAAAGTGCAGCCGATCGAGGTTGACCAGCGCCACTTTCAAGATCGCCAGGCTGCGATCGTGCAGCGTCGCTTCGCCGTCCGCCATGCCGTTATCACTGGCAAAGGGGTCGCCGTCAAAGACCGGCTTTACCGTCGGCGAGCCACCGATGCTGGTGTTCTTGCCATCAGTCAGCGCAAAGGCCTCGGCGTAGGCCCCGATGAGGCCGGACAGCGCTGCCAGCGAGCTCTCTTGGTTGACCGCGGCGTAGGCAGTCGGCTGAGCATCGGCGCCCGCCTGCCCGGCCTGTTCGGTCACGGCGATCGTGCTTGGGAAGAAGCGCAGCGGTGCCTGATAGTCATAGGCCAGGGCGGCCGTCGAGCTAGCGAAGCCGACCAGGCTCGTGCCGTCGCTGGCCAGCTTGCGCAAGAGCAGCTCCGCTTTGTTGTCAATCTGCTCGGTCATGAGCAGCGCCTGGAAGCCTTCGAGATCACTCGCGCCCAGATACGTGCCCGCCACGCCGCCGGCTTTGCCGTCGTTGTTGTCGGCCTTCACGCTGTTGCCGACCTTGCCCACCATCGCCAGATCGGCGTCTTGTACATGGCTAAACGCCGTTCCGTCGACGTCGTGGACAAGCTGGAAATAGTTGATGACCCACAGCGCCTGCTTCCACGCGGCGTAGCCCAGGGCGGCGGTCTTTAGCTGCTTGTCGGCGCGATCGCGCGCGATGTGCAGGCTGTTGTAGCCGCACTCGTAGTCTCCGACGGTGATCTTGCTCCCCGCCGAGGCCCCATAGCCCCCCGACAGCGAGCAGCCGCGCTGCACATTGCCCGAAGGCTCGATGGCGGTGTCGAAGCTGGCCAGCTCAGCGAACTGCGCCCACAGACCGGGAAAGCCCAGCGGGTTCAGCGGATTGTTGGTCGGGGCCGGCACGATGACCCACGGACCCATGGCATCGACGCCGGCCCGGCTGGCCTGCGCCAAGCTCTGCACGCGATCGCGCAGCGCGGTGATGGCGGCCGCCCCGGTCTGACCCGCCGAGTTGCGCAGCGGGCCGTACATCAGCGACAGCCCGGCCCCCGACTCGAAGGACAGGTAGTTCATCATCAGCTTCGAGTACTCATACGACTCGACCGCCGACGAATAGCCGACCAGATCGGTGCGGCTCTGTCCCGAATCGGGATCGGCGTACTGGTCGGGGCGCAGCGCGTTGCGATCGAAGCCAGCCAGGTCACGACCCATGGCTTCGGCCAGCGGCTCTCCGTTGTGCTGCATGTCGATGGCGGCGCGCATCAAGCCCAGGACCTCGGCTCGCGTCTCGCCACTTTTTACCGCTAGGCGGGCGCCAGTCGGGGGGCTGGCCATCATCTCGGGACTCTTGCAGCCGTAGACGCCCAGCGTCAGCAGCGGCAGCGTGGAAACCATCAGTGTGCGTAGGACAAACATCGGTGCTCTCCCAGGACAGACCTAAAACAAGAAGGCCACTGAAGACACATAGCCCAGCGACGGCGACTGCCAGAACTCGTGGCGCGTGCCATCGGCATCGTTCACCGTCCACTGCAGCTCGTGCTTGAACACGAAGGCTGCCGATAGCCGCAGGTTGAGGCCCAGCGATAGTCGACGCTGGTCGTACTGGCTGCGGACATCCAGGTGGGTATCGACCTCTTCGTAGCGCAGCGCCAAAAGCAGCGAGGCCTCGCCCAGCCACAGCGGCAGCGCCTGCAAGCGCGGGAAGAACAGGCGCAGCGGCAGGCGACCGCGCAGCTCGACATAGGCGCCCTGCATCGCCGTCGGTACCGCCGCACGGGTGCTGGCGGTGTAGTCGTCGTCGAAGCCGCCGTCGATGAAGGCGCGGGCATACTCGCCGGCCAGCTCTAGATAGGCGTTTCTGGCCAAAAGATCGACGGCCAGCAGGTTGGCGCGCTTGCCGCTGCGGTTGTACTCGCCGGTGTAGCCCGACAGGCCGACTTCGACCGTTGGGACAAAGCGACCGCGCGGCGAAAAGAAGTAGGCCGAGACGCGCCCGGTCAGCGCCTTGTCGCCGTTGTTGTCCTGCAGCACGCTGCCGCGCGCCAGACGCAGGCCATTCGCCTCGGAGATGGCGCTGGTCAGCCCGTTGACTGCGTAAAGCTCATACGACAGCAGCCACGCACCCAGGCCGACGCGCCCAGTCAGCCCCGCCCCCGCTTCCCACCACGTCGTGGGGATGACGAACTGGTGCATGAGCGGCCGATCGGTGAATTCCAGCGACGGGGCGTCGTGGTTGACGTTGAGGCGCCCGATCGGGATCAGCACCAGGCCGGCCCGCAGCGTCAGCCACTCCCACAGCTTGACGTCGACGACCGCGAACTCGATGAGCGCTTCGCCAAGCGCTAGCTGGCCATCACGTCGCACCGGGGTGCCGCCGTGCTCCCACTCCAGCTCCGTCGCCAGGCTGATGCGATCGGTGATCGGCGAATACAGAAACAGCACGAAGCGCCGGGCATCAAACGACGAGTCCAGGCCGGGGTACTTGCTGAACGAAAACTCGCCATAGCCGCCGAGCGTCGACTTGCTGACCGTGCCGCGGACGCGATCGATGAGCGTCATCGTCGGGTTGCGCGCTCCGGCGCGACGGCCAACCGCCGGATCGCTCGCACCATCACTGGGGTCGGCGGCAGCGACGTCATCGTGCTCGGGATCGACGACGATCGTGGGGCCCAGCGCGGGAGCCGCCGGCCGTGCCCAGCCCGGCATGCCGGGCGCGGGAGGGGTCGGGCGAGGGCTCGCCGGCAGGGGCGTGGCGGCAGGGGCCTCGGCGGGGGCTGGTGCCACAGGACTTCCAGGCGGCACGTCACGATCGCGTCCGGCTTCAGCCGGCCCCGCGGGCAGCGGAGCTACAGGCGGCGCGACCACAGGTGGTGCAGCCAAAGGCGGCAGGGCTGCAGGCGGCGGAGCCATAGGCGGCGGCGTTCCCTGCGCTCGGGCTGGGCTGGCCGCGGCCAGCGTCCACAGAAGACCCAGCGTGACCCAGGCGCTTCGTCGCGCCCGCGTCGCGCCCTGCCAAGTCATCGCCAGCCACTGCGATCGCCCCCCTTGCGAGCGCTGCGGAAGCGATGAATTGATTTTGAAAACCAATTTCATTTAATAGCCAATTACCGCGCCAGCCCGTCGCCTGTCAAGCTGGAAGCCGTGTCCTGATCGGGACTTCCGGGCAAGCCCTGGCAACTGCACGCAACTCTGGCGGCGAGCGTCAGGATTTCGCGATACGATCGAGCCGTTGTCGCCTGCCCACGCCGCCCGACCGCTCTTGTTAAGCCGGTCTAACCCGTCGGGCTGGTCGGGCTGAGGACGCTGCGCATGGCTGCCACTCCCTCTGACTCCGCGATCGCCGAGCTCTCCGTCGGTCGCCACCGCGTTCGCATCGAACCGCCGCTTTTTCTCGTCGAAAATCACGGTCCGGTGACGCTGGCCGAGTTTGACCAGCTGATGACGCACATCCAGCGAGCCATCGTCGAGCGCGGGGTTCGCTACTTCTTGATGAACGTCGCCGACACGCCGCCTCCGTCCCCCGAGGTGCGTGAGCGGATGCGGCAGCAAGAGCGCGTGGTCGGCCTGCGGGCCACGGTGGGCTTTGGGGCGCCGCCGGCCTTGGTGCTGTTCAGCTGGGTGATTCGGCGGGGGATGGAGCTCTTGACGCGCGGCAAGCTGCCACGCTTTGTCATGCTGCGCGATGAAGCCGCGGCCCGCGCCTGGGTCAGCGCCGATCTCGCGGCACACCCGCTTTCGGCGGGCGGTCGCAGCGATTCGCAGGACGACTAAAGCAGCGAGCGGGGGCGCGTATCACCGGGGCTGTGGCGGAGCGGGCGCGGCGGGGTGAGGGGGGCATCGGTCTTCGGCGTCGGCGTCGGGACGCTGGGGCCCACCGGCTGCGTATCGATGGCCGCGAGCAGGCGGCTCAGCTCTTCAAGCTGTTCCGATGACTTCTCAATCCAGCCGTTCTTGACGCCGACCCGCGAGGCCCACTCGACGTTCTTCTGCAGCACGCCCTGCGCTTTTTCCAGGAGCGTCTTGAGCTGGCCCTTGAGCATGTCGCTGTAGAACAGCCGCTGCAGCTCGTTGAGCTCGACGGGAACCGGGGCCTTGATCAGCGTGTCGTAGAGCTCGCGATACAACGCGCCGATGTGGAAGCCGGCGGCCGACGCCCAGAACGGATCTTTGTAGCGAATCGCCGCCACGTAGCCGTCGTTGGTGGCGATGAATCCCTTGGCCAGCGTCTCGATGTCCTGCTGCAGCTGCTTCTGTGCTCCGCGCAGCGGTAGCTCGCGGAAGCGGCGATGGGATAGGTGCGCTTGATAGAACTGCGCCATGGCGACGAAGAAGTGCGACTCGATGCGCTCTTCTTCCTGATGCGCCTGGTAGTAGCTCAGCGTCTCGCGGAAGACCCGCTCAGCGCTCGTCAGGTCTTTGATCTCGAAGTAGCCCAGGCCGACGCGCGACATCGTCTCGACCCGCTCGGACAGGTTCAGATCGGGCCGCTTGAGCGCCGCTTCCAGGCTCTCGATCGAGGCCGGCCAGTGGCCGAGTTCGGCGTAGCAGGCGCCCAGGCGCAGGCTGGCTTCCTTGGCCACGCGAGCGCTCGGAAACTGCTCGGTCACCTGGCGATAGCGCGTCGCCGCATCGGCAAACTGCCCCAGGATTTCTTGCGACAGCGCCGCGTTGAACAGCGCCGGCGGGGCATAGCCGCTGTCGGGAAAGTTCTTGAGCAGGCGATCGAAGTGGGTCACCGCTTCGGCGAAGCGATTGCCGTCCATGTGCGCGCCGCCCTCTTCGAACAGCGTCGGTGCATCGAAGGCCACAAGCTCGTCGCTGCCGTTGGCACCGCGGCTGACTTCGATCTGCACCGCCTCCATTTCCAGGTTGGTGACCTGGCCGCTCTGCGCTGGATTCACCGACGAACGCCCACTGTCCCGGGTATGCGCGCAGCCGACCGCCGACAGCAGGGCCAGCAGCGAGACCGCCTGGCCAAAGCCGAAGAGCCGTCTGAGCAGGCGCCCCGATCCCGGGATGGACATTGCTTCTGCGATTACGCGCTTCATGGTTGCTCCTTGGCACAAGTTAGTACACGGTGGCGCCGTGGGTGTCGTCCGAATGCGCACCCTCTGCAAAGCACGCCCCCGCATGCCGATTTCCCCCGACCCATCCCCCCTGTCCCCCTCGCCGCGGCCCCCGCCGCGTGCGCTGCCGCATCAGAACCCGTTTCGTCTGCTCGATCGCATCCTGGTCATCGACCCGGCGCGCGGTGAGCTGTGGGCTGACAAGCGGCTGACGGCTGGCGATGCGCTTTGGCCCGGCGACAGTTCGCCGCTGTCCGACCCGGGGCTCCTCGACCAGCCGGCTACGCTGCCGGCGCTGCTCTTGATCGAGGCGCTGAGCCAGGCCGCTGCTTGCTACAACCTGCTCTCGTCCAGCGGGCCGGCGACTGACTCGGGCGGAGGAGCGCATCTTGGATTCTTAGTGTCCGTAACCGACTTTCGGTTCCCCGAGGATCCGCGGGACGGCGCAAGTCCTGGAGATACCTTGCTTCTGCACGTCAAGCGGGGCGAAAGCCTGGGGCCGCTGACCGCTTTTTCCGCCCGCGCCTTCTGCCTAAATGGGGAGGGCGGTCTGGCATTGCGTCGGGTCGCGGGCGTGCCCCCTGCCGCAAGTTCTCCGTCGGAAATCGAGGCGCTTGAGCCCTCTCCTTTTGCCCGCTTGCTGGGCCACGGGCGGCTGCTTTTCGCCGTGACTTCAAAGTGATATTCTGGAACCTCACGTGACGACTGAAGGCTCGCAAGAGAGCGCTCCTAAGAACCCTGGTGTGCGCGTTCTGATCCTGATCCCGGCCTACAACGCCGCGGCCCAGGTCGGCGCGGTGATCCGCGGTGCGGCCCAGACCGGGCTCTCGGTTCTGGTCGTCGATGACGGCAGCAGCGACGAGACGCGAGTGCGGGCGCAAGCCGCTGGCGCGACGGTGCTGCGACATCACGCCAATCGCGGCAAGGGCGCTGCCCTGCAGACCGGCTTCGCCTATGCCCGCCGGCTGGGCTTTGAGGCGGTGCTGACGCTCGACGCCGATGGCCAGCACGACACGCGCGAGATCGGAAAGCTCCTCGCCGCCTGGCAGAGCGATCCCGGGAGCCTGGTGCTGGGGGTGCGCAGCTTCGATCCGGCGCTGATGCCGCGCCGCAGCCGCATTGGCAATCACATCTCGACGTTTTTTATCTCGCTGTTCGCCGGTCGTCGTCACAGCGACACCCAGACCGGCTTCCGCGTCTATCCGCAGCGCCTGTTCCGACTGCCGCTGCGCACCCGTCGCTTCGACACCGAGACCGAGCTTCTGTTGTGTGCCGCCAAGCTCGGCGTGCCGCTGCGCGAGGTGCCGATCACGACCATCTATGCCGTTCCGCCGACCGAGTCTGCCGCGGCTGCGACCAGCCCCGAGACGGACGCCCCCGGCCCCGCGAGTCCGCCGCGTACGCACTTCCGCAACTGGGAAGACACGCTGCGCGTCCTTGGCCTGGTGGTTAGCTCGCCGTGGTGGCGAGCCAGTCGGCTGGACGCTGATATTGACCAGGACGATCTCGATGCCGAGCGCGATCTCTCTGAGATCCCGGCGCAGGCCAGCCGCACATGATGGAGGCGAATCAACCGATGCTGTCTCGTGTAGCCACTCTTTTTTCCGTCCCTACGCGCCCCGCCCGGACCCTGTTTTCGGGCTTCTTGGGTGGCCTCGTCTTCTTCAGCGCGGTAGCGGGGGCGGGTCTCGCGGGCCTGGGCTGCGAGAACAAGACCAAGCCGATCATCATCAAGGGCCCGGTGGTGCAGCCGGTCAGCGATGCGCGCTGGAACACCATGCGCGCCGTCCATCACGTGCACATCGACTTCCCGCGCGGCGACGGTCGCGACTCGCTGGATGTGCGCGGCCTGATCGCCGTCGAGCGTCCCGATCGCTTCCGCCTGCAGGCCTACGGTCCGGGCAACATCACCTTGTTCGATCTGATCAAGGTCGGTGGCGACATCAAGGTCGTGCAGGGCATGCCCGGCGCGGATCAGCGGCTCGAACAGAAGGTGCTGCTGTCGATCGGCGCCGACCTGGCTGCGGCCTTCGATCTGGAGCCCAAGCTGCCCTCGCGCCAGAAGATCCTCGGCCTGAAGGAAGGTGAGCTGCGCATCGTCGAGACCGAGCGCACCATCCGCGCGCAGCAGTTCAAAGAGATCCAGGGTCAGTCGGTGCCGACCCACGTGATCATCGACAACAACGCGCTCGGCTACAACGTCGTCATCGATGTTGAGTCGGCGAGCCTGGACGAGAAGCTCGACCCCGCCCTGTTCCGTCTCAAGTAAGCGTGGCAAAGCGCTTCCCTGCAGTGCGGCTTTGCGCATAGATTCGGCGCGTGTCCGCCTACCCTCGACCCCCGCACGCCTCGCCTGCTTCTTCTCGATACAGCTCGTACGCCCGTCCGCCGGAGCTCCGTCGCCCGCCTGAGCCGCGCAATCCACCGTCGCTGCCGCCCGATGTTCCGGCCGAAGCTCGCCTGGTCTACGGCATCCACGCGGTCAGTGAGCTTCTGCGCAATCCCGAGAGCCAGGTCTATGCCCTGGCGCTGGGCAGCAGAAGTGGCCCTCCGCGCTCGGAGGCGGGAGGCGGGCTTTCGGCAGTGCAGGCTCTGGCCGTCGAGCGCGGCGTCGCCGTCTCGGAATACGAGCGGGCTGATCTCGATCGCCTGACCCGCGGCGGCGTGCACCAGGGGGTCGTCGCCTTCTGTCCGTCGTTTCGCTATCACAGCGATGTCCATGGCCTGCTGCGCGCCGCCGGTGAACAGCCGCCTCTCGTCGTCATCCTCGATGGCGTCACCGACCCGCAGAACCTGGGAGCGCTGGTGCGCAGCACCTATGTCTTAGGGGGCCATGGCGTCGTCCTGCCGATGAACCACAGCGCCCAGGTCACCGCCGCTGCCGTCAAAGCCGCGGCCGGCGCCACCGAGGTCCTGCCGATCGCCCAGGTGGCGAACCTGATCCGCGCACTGCGCGATCTCAAAGAGCGCGAGGTGCAGCTTCTCGCCGCCGTCGCACCGGGTCAGGGCGGCACCCCGGCCTGGGATCTCGATCTGCGTCGGCCGACCGCCCTCCTCCTTGGCAGCGAGGGGCGGGGGCTCAAGCCGCAGGTGCGCAAGAGCTGCGATGGCCGCATCGAAGTGCCGATGCAGACCGGGCTACACGGAGCCTCGCTCAACGTCGCCGCCGCCGGCGCGGTCCTGCTTTATGAGGCACTGCGCCAGCGCCGCAAGCCCGCTGCGGGGAACCCCCAGTAGCTGCGATGCCATCTGGGATCTCTACGCAGCCATGCGCTCTCCCGCGTTCAGCAGCCGACAGAGAGTGTGATACGGGTAATTCCTGTTCCCGTTCTCTGCGCTTCGGATTTGGCCGCAGAGTGCTGTGCATCGCCTTGCTGTTCTTGGCGCTGGCGCTGCCCCGGCCGGTCCTCGCGCGTGAGGCCAACTTTCGTCGCTTTACCGACTACCTGTGGTTCGTCCTAGGCGCGGGCGTCGGGCTGGCCCTGCACGAAGGCGCGCACCTTCTGGTCGATGTCGCCACCGACGCCAAGCCCGAGATCATGCCGGTGAGCCTGGGGCCGTTTCCCTTCTTCGCGATTGGGCCGACCAACATCTCGTCGCAGCAGCAGCGCTACGCCATCGCCATGGCTGGCTTCGTGATGCAGGACCTGTACAGCGAGACGATCCTGCAGCTTGATCCCCACCTGCGCGAGCACGATCGGCCGCTGCTCAAGGGCATGCTGGCGCTGCACACGCTTTTGACCACCGGCTATGCCATCACCGGCTTTGCGGGCGTCGGACCGCTGCAGAGCGACGTCAACACGCTGTCGCGCGCCCTCAGCCTGCCGCCCTGGGCGGTCGGCCTAATCCTCATCAGCCCGGCGATCTGCGATACCTATCGCTACTTCGTGCCCGGCTCGCGCTGGGCCCCCTGGGTCAGCATCAGTGGCAAGCTGACGCTGCTTGGGGGTGTGCTGACGTTTTAGGCGGGGTTTCGTCAGCGTTCCCGCCCGCTTCCCCCCGGCTCCGGCTGGCCGAAAAAGTCCGCGCATTCAGTCCTTTATTCACCCTCGGACTACGGAGTACGATGAAGGTGGGCAGGACTCATGAGCAAGAATGTTCGCATCTCTGGCAACTATGGCGCTGTGTCACCGCCTTCGGGCTCTGGCGATCTGGAGCTGACCGCCGCGACGCAGCCGCCGATTGGCTGCAGCTACCTGCCCGAGCCGCTAGGCGGCGTGGCGGTGCTGACGCTGAATCGACCGGACTCGCGCAACTCGCTGGGGCCGCTCGAGTGGCAGCTTTTGGGCGAGCAGCTAAACCACATCGCCGCCGAGGATCGGGTGCGGGTGGTCATCCTGCGCGGCGCGGCCAACAACTTCTGCACCGGCAGCGATATCCGCACCATCGCCGATCAGCTAGAGCGCTCAGCCCCGGATCTCCAGCAGCGCCTGCATCAAGACGCGCAGGTGATCCGTCAGCTGTATGAGCTGGATCGCCCGGTGATTGCCCAGATCCAGGGCGCCTGTGCGGGCGCTGGCTTGGCGCTGGCCCTGGCCTGTGATGTCCGGCTGTGTAGCCCGTCGGCCGCGTTCGCCGCCCCGGCCCATCGCCTGGGTATGACGGCGGACTACGGCCTGATGTGGCTCTTGCCGCAGATCGTTGGGGTAGCGCGGGCGACCGAGCTCTTGATGGTCGGCGATCCGGTGCAAGCGGCGCGGGCTGAGACGATCGGCCTGGTTCATCGCGTCGTGCCAGACGACAAGATCAACGAAGAGGTGCAGACGCTAGCGGCGCGGTTAGCGACGGGGCCGCGGGTTGCACAGGCGATGACCAAGCGCGGTCTGCGCCGGGCCCTGGCCAGTGACTTCGCGTCGATGCTCGACTGGGAGTCGCAGGCGCAGGCGATCCTGTCGCGCACCGACGATGCCCGCGAAGGCGTGCGCTCGATCCT
>DAORCZ010000042.1:16635-19179 GCA_035345735.1 Pseudomonadota bacterium
AGGAACAGCTCGCCCCCGTCGCAGCACAGGCCGTCCAGCACCGACAAGAGCTGGCCGGGGTGACTCACCGAGTCGAGCAGGTTGAGGGCCACGACGCCCTCGGCGCTCTCAGGGGGCAGCGGCGGGTCAAGGGCATCGGCGCAGATCAGCGCGACCTGGCCCAAGCCCCCGGCTGCCGGTGGACGCAGCGTCGCCGCCTGGTAGTGACGACCAAGGCTGCGGCGGGCAAAGGACAGGGTCTCGCCCCGCAGCAATCGACGGGCGGCACGCAGGGCCGGCAGGTGCAGATCGATGCCGACGGCGAGCGCACTCTTGCGACGCAGCATGGCCAGGCCGCGACCGACACCACAACCCAGCTCAACGACGAAGCCCTTGGGTGGAGACGCCGCAAAGCGGGCATCCAGCGCCGAGAACAACGCCTCGCCTCCCCACGGACCGGCCGGCGGGCTGAGCCGCGGTTCGGCGCAGTCACCCCAGTGCGCATCCAGGTAAATCGACAGGTGTTCCAGCACTCGCTGCAGCGGGGCGTCGTCGCTTGCGCCCTGAACCAGCAGCGCCAGCGTCTCGGGCCGCAGCGACAGCAGCAAGCCGGCGGGCTGGTTGCACAGAAGCTGCGCCGGATCGCTGACCAGGATGGGGATGCCGTCGACGATTGGATAGCTGGCCTGGCAGGCGGCGTTGTCACAGCGCAGCACGCCTTCCAGCACCTCGACCGGCTCTGGCGCCGCGTCTGCGACCCGATTGAGCACGGGACTGCTCATGCCCGGCGCAGCCGGCTCGCTGGCGAAGACCTCTACCAAAGAGACAGTCCAAAGCTCGCGACCACGCTCGCTTACGCGGCCACATCGGGGACAGATGAGGGGCAGGCGGGCCGGAAGATCGGCAATCATTCCGCAAGGGTACCAAGCTCTCGTCGCCAAAGTCGATAGCTGGTCCACTTGAAATACCCACGCGCGGAGTTGTTGACACTACTTCCCGTTTGGCCAACACTACGCGCACAAAATCCAAGGAGTTATGGAGTAGCAATGAGTCTCGCCACGCAGCGCAAGAAGGACGTCGTCAGCAAGTTCGCCAGAACCGAGGGAGATACCGGCTCCGCCGAGGTCCAGATCGCGCTTCTCTCGGAACGGATCACGTATCTGACCGAGCACTTCAAGACGCACGTCAAAGACCATCACTCGCGTCGCGGTCTGCTGAAGCTGGTCGGCCAGCGCCGCCGAATGCTCGATTACCTGCGCCGAAGAAGTGAGGAGCGTTATCGCTCCGTCATTGAGAGCCTGGGCATCCGTAAGTGATCGCGATTCGTCGCGACGCGAACGCATCCATCCCCGTCTCTGTGCCCCGCGCAACCGGCGCACAGCCTCTCTCTTTCCGCGTGTCACGAACGTGATCGAGGAGTCTTCAGTGCCAGCAACCCGTCCTGACCGTCCCCCCCGGCGGCGGGACGGGTCGCTCTGCGTTGGGCTCCCCGTCTATCGTCACGCAGCAAGTCCACTAAGTCAGGTCGGAGCCGCGCGGGCTTCTGGTCTGACGGCTTTGTGCAGGCGTCCGCCATCCCAATTAGGCGCGGCGCGCTGCGACCACATACGGAGTTTCAATGTACGTTAAGGAGTCTGTTCTTCTCGGCGGCCGCGAGCTGTCGATCGAGACTGGCAAGATGGCCAAACAGGCCGACGGTGCCGTGCTGGTTACCTACGGCGAGAGCGTGGTGCTGGTCACCGCCTGCTCGTCGAAGACACCGCGCGACGGTGTCGATTTCTTGCCGCTGACCTGCGAATACACCGAGAAGAGCTACGGCGGCGGCAAGATCCCGGGCGGTTACTTCAAGCGCGAAGGCCGGCCGACCGAGGCAGAGATTCTGGTCTCGCGCCTGATGGATCGTCCGTCGCGACCCCTGTTTCCCAAGGGCTACCGCTGCGAGACCCAGGTCATCGCCATGTCGGTGGCCTTCGATCGCGAAAATCCGACCGACGTGCTGGCGATGACCGGCGCGGCGGCGGCGCTGCACATTTCGGAGATCCCGTGGGCGGAGCCGTTCGTCGGTGCGCGCGTCGGTCGCGTCAACGGCGAGTTCGTGATCAACCCGACGTTTGCACAGCGTGAGAAGTCGGATCTCGACTTCGTCGTGGCTTGCAGCCGCGATGCGTTGGTGATGGTCGAAGGCGGCTCGGATCAGATCAGTGAAGAGGTCGCCACCGACGCGCTGTTCTTCGCGCACCAGGCGGTGCAGCCGGTGCTCGATCTGATCGAGAAGCTGCGTGCCGCGATCGGTCGTCCGAAGCGGGTGTTTACGCCGCCGGCCAAGGACGAGGCGCTGTTCAAGCGCGTTGCCGAGCTAGGCGCCGCTCGCATGCGTGCCGCGGTGACGGTGCGTGAGAAGCACGCTCGCCACGATGCCGAGTCGAAGGTTGGCAAGGAGATCGTCGCCGAGCTGTGTTCTTCGACGAGCCCCGACGCTCCGGCGCCCTACGCCGGCCGCGAAAAGGAAGTCAACGAAGCCGTCGCCAGCCTGCACAAAAAGACCGTGCGCGAGATGGTGCTGTC
>DAORCZ010000043.1:0-10342 GCA_035345735.1 Pseudomonadota bacterium
GGAAGACAAGGTCGAGCTGGGCAATGAGCTGGCCCAGCACCTGGCGAAGCATCTTCCGAGCCCCGGCGACGAGCGGCTGCACCTAACGCCGCGGGTCTATGCGACGCAGGAAGCGCTGGATGCCGACGCTGCGCGCACCGTGCTGTTGCTGGCCGAATCGACACTCGTCGCAGCGCGGCTGTCCTCGCTGCAGCCCGTCGCGGTGGCCGCGCCCGGTGGGGGGAGCGAGACGCGGCTGGTCGTGCTGACGAGCAGCGCGATTCGCGTCCTTTCCGAGCTTCGCGGCAACAAGCTGTTCTTTGCCCTGCCGCTCGAAAATCCGCAGGCCTTCACCGAGAACCTGCTGTTCGAAGGCGAGCTGGCGCTGGCGCGCGACCGCTTGGTCTCGGCCCGCGACGTTGGCTCGCTGCTGAGCCTGGCCTCGCTGCGCAAGGCAGACGCGATCCTGCTTTATGAGGACGACGCGGCACAGGCGCAGAAGGCGGGTCTGCGGTCGCTCTATGTCAGCGCGGCGCTGCCCCGGCCGACGCTGGCGGTGTACGAGCGCCGCCTGCCGGGCATCGATCTGTCGCGGCTGCGCGAGGTGATGGCCGGGTTCCGCAGCAGCGCACTACCGGCTTGGCGCAGCTTCCGCGGCACCAACGAGACGGCGTATCAGGCGCTGCGCAGTCGCCAGGAGCGTCGGCCGCGTCGCCTGCCACCGCTCCTTGAACTCGATGAGGATGCCGCTCAGCTACCGCTACCCCAGCCGCCCCCGGCTCAGCCGCGCGTCCCACTTTCGACCTACGCCCCGGCGCTGTAAGCGGGGCACAGCCCCCAGGGACTACCGAACGGGTCGGGGCGAGAGGATTTGAACCTCCGACATCCTGCTCCCAAAGCAGGCGCGCTACCGGACTGCGCTACGCCCCGCTGCGACAGCATGAAGCAATCACTGTCAGCAAAACGAGAAGCTTTTTCTAAGCGATCTCGCCAGGTTAGGCAAGCGCGTTCGCTCGGCTTAAAGATTCAGCTCTAGGCCGGCGATGCCGTGCGGGATGAAGAGCTGATAGCTTCCCGTCGCCGAAGGCAGGGACCAGCCGGCCTGCACGCGCTGGCAGGCGTCGCCGGTGATGTCATAGCCGCTGTCTCGGCAGCCCAGGGCCCAGTCGCTGCTGAAGCCGGCGCCGCTTCCCGGCTCGAACAGGGCGAAGGTGTTGCCGACGGTCAGCTGCAGCGAGATGCGGCGGTGCAGGCGCAGGCGAGCCGCCAGGCTGAGATCCAGCTTGTGGCCCTCTAAGTTCATCGGCGAGACCGCGGCGGGATCGCTGCGCGGGCTCTCGTACAAGATCTCCTGCGCTAGGCTCAGCCAGCTCCAGTGCTGGCGGACGCCGAAGGCGATGGCGACGGCGGTTCGCTGGCCGGTCGGTATCTGCAGCTCGGCGGGCGGAAAGATCATGTCGTCGATGGCCACCCGCAGGAGGGAGCTGCTGGGGATGGTCAGACGCAGCCAGCCGGACAGCTCGACCGACTCGGGGCGCAGGCGGCTCTTCTTCGGCGTACCGTCGGGGGACAGCGCTGCTTCGGCAGCCCGGCCGCGCTCCAGGTCAAAGCGTCCGCGCGCGCCGAGGTACACCAAGTGCGGAAACGAGCGCGTGACCCGGGCACTGGCGCAGCGCAGCGGCTCATCGCGATTGCTGATGCGCGCGCCGCGTCCGCCTTCGCCGCAGGGCTGAGCCGGATCGGGCGAAGGGCCCAGCCAGGTCGGTCGGGTCGGCCGTCCCTCCAGCGCGACATCGGTGCCGATCGAGGTCAGGAGCGGACTTGAGTACGAGACGCCGAGCCACAGCCGGTCCTCCAAGACTTCGGAGAGCAGACCGGTGGTGAAGCCGTAGCCCCAGCCGTTGACGTCGAGGTCGATGAGCTGACGTCCCGTCCACTGCTCACAGCGCCCGCCGGCGCAGGGCAGGCCATCGCCTCCCCCGGGCTGGGTGGTGTCGCCGAGATCGCGCAGGAAGCTCAAGCGGCTGCGGGTGTAGGCGAACTGGAAGCCGCCGCCGAAGAACAGGCCACGACGCAGTCGGATGGCGGCCGCCACCGTGCCCCACAGGCTGTAGGTCTGGTCGGTGATGGCGTGATAGCGCGTGCTCAGGCGCTGCAGACGCCCTGAGTCACTGCCAGCTGCAATCTCCTCGGCTGATGCGTAGCGCGTGCCGTCGTTGTAGGGCGTATAGACGCCAAAGCCGAGCGTCACCGCCTCGGTGCGCAAGTCCCAGCTAGCGGCGACCATCATGTCGGACACGGCCCAGCCCAGCGCGACCGGATCGGCGGCTTGCGCCCCCGCCTGGCGGGGATCAAAGCCGGCCGGCAGCGGCGTATCGCGACCATAGCTGCCCAGCGTGGCGCGCGCCCCAGCAACCGCCAGGATGTGGCTACCCGAAGACAGGCGCAGCGCCGCCGGATTGAAGTGGATGGCGCTGACGTGCCCATCGGTCGGCCCGGCCATGACCTGATCGCCGGGGCGCAGCGCGCCGTAGGGATAGGCCAGCGCTCGCGACTCGCCGAGCAGCAGGCCCAGACTGAGCCACACCCCCGCCTGCGTCAGCCTGCCTGGCGGCAGGATGCAGGTTCTTCGCGGCCCGGGGCCGAGGGGGTGGGGGCGACGGCTCAAGCGTGTCGGTTGGCGAGGAAGTCGATGAGATCGATCTTGGTGATCACGCCGAGCAGCGCATCCGTCGGGATCGGCGTCTTGGACGAGCCGTCTGAGTGACCGGTCGACAGCACGCAGACCATCTTGGCATCGTTGAAGATGGTCTTGAGCAAGCGGATCTTCGTCGACGGCGTGACCGTCGCGTAGTCGGCTTCGATGATCGGCTCGATGGTCTCGTCGAGCTTGCCGCCTTTGACCAGCAGGTGATTCAGCAGATCGACCTCGGCCACCAAGCCGCAGAGCCGGCCCTGATCGACCACTGGCACCTGCGAGATGCCGTGCTCTTTGAGTAGCGCGATGACCTGACGCAGCGTCGCGGTGCGCTCGGCCGAAACGATCGGGCGGGCCGATCGGCTGCGCAAAAGATCCGACACCGTGCCCATCGGATCTTCGGTGTCGAGGAAGCCGTTATCGCGCATCCAGTTGTCGTCGAAGATCTTCGACAGATACTTCTGTGCACCGTCGGGCAAAAGGACCACGATGTTCTGCGCGGGAAGACCGGCCGCATCGACCTGCTCGGCGTAGCGCACGGCTCCGGCCACCGCTGCCCCCGCCGAGCCGCCCGCCAGGACGCCCTCGTCGCGGGTCAGGGCCCGGGTCATCAGGAAGCACTCTTTGTCATCGACGCGCACGATCTCGTCGATCAGCTTGAGGTTCATCGTCGAAGGCAGGAAGTCTTCGCCGATGCCCTCGACGTAGTACGAAAACGGCTTGGTCATGCGACCCGTCTTTACGTACTCGTAATAGAGCGAGCCGATGGGGTCGACCCCGACGATGCGAACCTTGGGGTTCTTCTCTTTGAAGTAGCGACCGCAGCCGCTGATCGTGCCGCCGGTGCCCATGCCGGCGCAGAACACGTCGAACTGTCCCTGCGTCTGTTCCCAGATCTCGGGGGCCGTCGATAGGTAGTGCGCCTCGGGGTTGGCGGGGTTGTGATACTGGTTGGCGTGGAACGAGTTCGGCGTCTCGGCCACCAGGCGCTTGGTCACTTCGTAGTAGCTGCGTGGATCATCGGCGTCGACTGCCGTCGGACACAGCACCACCTTGGCGCCCAGTGCGCGCAGGTAGGCGATCTTCTCGTTCGACATCTTGTCGGGCATGACGAAGATGCACTTGTAGCCGCGCAGCGCGCCGATCATCGCCAGGCCGGCGCCGGTATTGCCCGAGGTCGCCTCGACGATGGTGCTCCCCGGGGCCAGCAGGCCGTGTCGCTCAGCATCGCGGATGATGTTGAGGGCGATGCGATCCTTCATCGACCCGCCGGGGTTGAGGTACTCGCACTTCACGTAGATCGAGCTCTTTACGTGCGCCGCCACTTTGTTCAGGCGAACAATCGGCGTTCCCCCAATCGCCTCGGTGATGTTGGCGCGAGCGCCGTGCATGAGCGGCAACGACATGGGCATCTTCTCCACAGCGAAAGTCAACCGGCTGGCCATCCACTGGTCGGGACCCACCGGTTAGGGGGACGTCGCCCCCGAGGTTGCAACCTCGCAGCCAGTCGCCCCGGCTGCGCTCGTGTCGCCCTTTAGACCAGGACGGGCTAGTGATGCTTCTTGGTCGATCCCCCGCTCTCGGCGGGAGGCTTCGGGCCCGACTTGGGACCGGACTTCGGGCCAGAGCTTGGGCTGCTGCGCAGGGCGACTTCTTCCGTGTCGTCGAGGACCGGCAGGTTGTCGCGATCGCTGAGGTGCAGCATGCGCGCCCAGGCCGACTCTTCCAGCACGTCTTGCATGCGGCGTCCGCCGTAGCGCGCGACGATGTGGTCGTCATAGCGATCGGCCACCAGCGCGACGTCGTGTACCGCGGCCAGCACCTCGTTGTCGTTGAGCGTGCCGCCGCCGAGCAGCGTGTGCTGAAACAGGATCAGCTCGCCGTGCGGCTCGTAGGCGAAGGCGCCGAAGCGCAGCTTGCCATTGAGGATCATCAACTGACGCAGGAGCGCCCCTTCAGCCCGCACGCCGGCCACGACCTGCGCCGTGACGCGTACCAGCACCTGATCGCCCGCCGGGCCGGAGCGCAGCACCGCGATCATGACGTACGACGAGCCCTGCTTGATGACGTACAGCCCGCGGTCGATGTAGAGACCGCGGTCCGATTCGCGATGCACAGCAGAGAGCCCGAGAAGCCGTTCGATTAGGGCAACCGTCTGCTCATAAGGACCTGGTGTTGCCGACATGAATTCTCCTTGACGGTTGCCCGCGACCCTATCACGACCGCCCCGGCGATCGCAACGACTCCGTCGGGCGGGGACGCTAGAGGTCGCGGTCTACGGCATCCGGTCGCAGCAGCACCTTGAGCGCTCCTGGACGCTGGGCTCGGGCAAAGCCCGCCACCCCCTGCGACAGCGGCAGGCAGGTCTCGATTAGGCTCGTGACCTCGATGGCGCCGTTCGCCAGAAGCTCGAGCGCGGGGGCAAAGCGACCGCAGCGACTGCCGACGATGCGGATCTCATCGACCACCACCCGCGACCAGTCGATGTGGACGGCTGGCCCGGTCGTGCTCTTGGCGTACGTGCTCTTGAGCACCAGGGTGCCGCGCGGCGCGGTCTCGGAGAGCGCCTGCGACAGCGCCTGCGGGCGACCGGCACACTCGATGACCAGCGGATAGGGCTCGCCCCGCGGCCCGACGGGGTCCGCCGGTGTGGTCAGCTCGGTGTTGACCCCCCAGCGCTCGGCCAGCGCCAGCTTGCCGGGATGTCGGCCGCGCAGCGTCGTCAAAAGCCCGCGCGCAGCACAGACCTGGCTGACTAGCAGGCCCAGCTTGCCATCGCCGAGGACCAGCGCGCGCATCCCGGCGGTGGCTGGCACCTGCTCAAAGATCGCAAGCGCCGCGGCCAGCGGCTCGCAGAACACCGCGATCTCGTCAGCCAGCTCGCGCGGGACGGGCAACAGGTTTCTGGCCGGCAGGTCCAGCGAATCGGCAAACGCCCCGGCGCGGCCGCGGATCCCCAGCGCCGTGCGACGGGGACAGTGACGCTCCAGGCCACTCAGACAGCTGGGACAGTCGCCGCAGCCGACGTTGATCTCGCCAACCACGCGCTGACCGATAAGGGCAGGGGCACCCGCGCGGACGGTGCCTACGAACTCGTGCCCTGGGATGCCGGCGAAGCCTGCGTAGCCTTGGCATAGCTCGATGTCGGTGCGACAGATCCCGGCCAGCCGAACTGCCACCCGACACTCACCCGCAGCGAGCGGCGCTTCCGGCACGTCGGTGTAGATCAGCTGGGAAGTCGGCGCGACCGCATCGGCCGCCGGCCCCGGGCCGGTGCTCGTCTTTTGGGTTAAGGGCTGAACCACAAGAGCTCTCATCGCAGGCGGTCTCCGTCGCCGGGGGGCACTTGGCCGGGCAGCATATGAAAGGACGAAATTTGCGCAAGATTGGCGATATCCTCGCCCTCGGTGCCCATATGACGACCTCTACACCGTCGAGTCGCAGTGCCCAGGATGCCAAGTCGCCGAGCGGGCCGAGCTTCGGCAAGTCTCTGTTCTTCGGCGAGCTGCGCGAAGACCTGATTTTTCCCTTCCCGCGCCTGCTGCGCGACGAGCAGCGGCGAACCCACGACCTATGCCAGCGGCTGCACGAATTCGCCCACGCACAGGTCGATTCGCAGGCCATCGATCGCGATGAGCACATCCCCAAAGAGGTGCTGTCCGGGCTGGCGGGCCTTGGCCTGTTTGGCCTGAACATTCCGACGGTGTACGGGGGTCTGGGGCTGGGGGCTGGGGCCAGCTGTCGGCTGTACGATGCGCTCGGCGAGATCGATGGCTCGCTGGCGGTCACGGTGGCGACGCACACGGCGCTCGCTGGCCGGTCGCTTACCGACTTTGGCAGCGAAGATCAGAAGCGTCGCTATCTGCCCAAGCTGGCCAGCGGCAGCAGCCTGGCCAGCTTTGCCGTCACCGAGCCCCTGGCGGGCAGCGATGCCGCCTCGATCCGCATGCGCGCCGAGCCGCAGAGCGAGGGGGGCGGCTTCGTCCTCAACGGCAGCAAGTCCTGGGTGACCAACGGCGGTCTCGCCGACCTGCACATCCTGTTCGCCCAGACCACGGTCGCGCGACGAGACAACGAGGTCGATCGGATCTCCGGTTTTCTCGTCGACAAGGGGCCGGGCGTGGTGGTCGGCAGCGAGCGCAAAAAGCTCGGCGTGCGCGGCACCAGCACGACGGCGCTCTACATCGAAGAACTCAAGGCCAGCGGCGAGCAGCTTCTCGGTGGGCTGGGCGGCGGCTTCAAAGTGCTGATGGAGACCGTCAACTTCGGCCGCTTGGCGTTTGCTTCGGTCTGTCTGGGTACGACGCGGACGCTGTTGCGGCTGGCCGTCCAGCACGCCACCAGCCGTCACCAGTTCGGTCGCCTGCTGTCGACGCTGGGCATGATCAAAGAAAAGTGCGCGACGATGGCCGTCGATCTCTACGCCGCCGAGTCGATGGTCTATCTCACGGCTGGGCTCCTCGACGCCCAGCGGCATGGTCGCGCCATCGACACCTCGCTTGAGACCGCCTGTGCCAAGGTCATGGCCAGCGAGACGCTGTGGCGCGCCGCCACCGAGGCCAGCCAGATCGCCGCCGGCTGCGGCTACGCCAACGACTATCCCTACGAGCGCCTGCTGCGCGACGCGCGCCTCTACACCGTCTATCCCGGCGGCACCAACGAGGTCCTGCGCTGCTACATCGCGCTCAACGGTCTTTCGGGTCCCGGCGAGCAGCTTGCGCGCCTCTCGGATGCCATCAAGTTCCCGCTGCGCGGCTATGGCCTGGTCGTCGAGACCCTGGTCGACAAGGTCCGCAGCGCGGCCTACGGTCGCGCCATCCTGGCCCGCCACCATCCTCGCCTCAAGCGCGAGGCGGTGGTCATCGAAGACACCATCGAGTCGCTGACCCGCGAGGTCGATCGCGTGCTGCGCCGCCACGGTCGCTTTATCGCCGAGATGCAGTACGTGCAGCGCCGCGTCGCCAATGTCGTCATCGATCTGTATGGCATGTGTGCGGCCGTCTCGCGTGCCTCGGCGGCGCTGCACAGTCGCGATGCCCGCGGCGATCACGCCATGCCCGAGGCCGGCGGCGAGCTCGATCGGGCCGAGCGCGAGCTTCGGCTATGCATCGGCTTCTGCTCGCGGGCCAGCGTGCGCATCCAAGAGACGCTGGCGCGCTTCAACCAGAACGACGACGAGCTGATGAAGTCGATCGCCGACGACTGCTACATCGGCCGGCCCTATCCCTTCGACGCGGTGCTGTAGCCCGTTGGGCGGGGCTCAGTTCAAGCTGGCGTAGCGGCACAGCGGTGGGCAGCCTTCGCCGGCCGGTCGCTCGTCGCGGTAGCTGGTCGCCGTGCCCGACCAGCTCTGGGGTCCGCTCGTCGCCCCCTCGACCCGGACTGAAAACGAGTCGCCCGCTTGGTAGTCTTCACCCGGGCCCGCGAAGGCTACCGCCAGCTCATAACGCGACGGGCTCGACTGCAGCGGACGCAGTGTGCAGGTCGCTTCCAACAGCCCGCTTACTCCGCAGTCGAAGGCATCGGTGTCGAGAATCTGCGCCGGCCGACGCGTGGCGCAGACCGCCTGGTGGCACAGCGTGATCGACAGCGTCAAGACCTCACCCGGACTGCTCACCTGCACTTCGCCGGTGTAGCGGATGGCGCTCTCGCAGACTGCGTTTTCGCAGCCGGCGACCCGGACCGGCTCGGGGGGCGATGACACGCCACCACCGGCCCCGCAGGACAGCGCGACCCCGGCGCAGGCGAAAGCCAGGACGCGTGCGAGCCGCGAGTAAGCCAGCATGGGATTCCCTCCTCCTAGGACAAGCGTACGCGACGCAGGCGCAGGGCGTTGCTGATGACGCAGAGCGAGCTAAGGCTCATCGCCGCACTCGCCAGCATCGGCCCCGGCAGCAGGCCCAAGAGCGGATACAGCGCACCGCCCGCGATCGGCACGGTGAGCGCGTTGTAGAGGAACGCGAAGGCCAGGTTCTGACGGATGTTGCGTCGCGTCGCTTGGCTCAGTCGGCGGGCCCGCAGCACCCCGCGCAGATCGCCGCCCAGGAGGACCAGCCCGGCTGCCTGCATCGCGACATCGGTGCCCCCGCCCATGGCGATGCCGACCTCGGCTTCGACCAGGGCCAGCGCGTCGTTGATGCCGTCGCCAGCCATCGCGACATGGCGCCCCTGCGCCCGCAGCGCCCGCACCAAAGCCGCTTTGTCCGCCGGCGACTTGCCGCCGTGTGCGTCGGCGGGATCGATCGCCAGGCTGCGTGCCAGGGCAGTCACGACGGCGCTGCTGTCCCCACTGGCGACAATCAGCCGCAGCCCGGCGGCCCGCAGCGCATCCAGCACCTCGGCTGCGCTGTCTTTGATCGGATCGGCGAGCGCGATGGCCCCGACCCAGGTGGTCCCTTTTGCGACATAGACGCAGGTGTGGGCGCGCTCTTGCCAGCTTGCGGTCAGCGGCTCGGCGGCGGCCAGATCGATGCCTTGCTGGCGCAGGTACTCGGCGCTGCCCAACAGCAGGCGCTGTCCGTCGAGAGATCCCGACAACCCCTGCCCCGGGGCGGCCTGGATGTCCTGCGCCGTGCGGGGCGGAAGACCGCGCTCACTTTCGGCGCTGCACAGGGCCTTCGAAAGCGGGTGCTCGCTGCCCCTTGCCAGTGCGGCGGCCATGCCGAGCAGGGCCGTCTCTCTCTCTGCCGAGTCTCCGGGAGCGGTGGCGAGGGCCACGACGCGGGGCTTGCCGACCGTCAGCGTCCCGGTCTTGTCGAAGACCAAGGTATCGACGGTGGCGAGGCGTTCCAGTGCCTCGGCGCTGCGCAGGAGGATGCCGGCCTGCGCCCCCCGCCCGCTGGCCACTGCGATCGACATCGGCGTCGCCAGGCCCAGGGCGCAGGGGCAGGCGACGATCAGCACCGAGACCGCGGCAAACACCGCCATCCCCAGGCGCGCACCCAGCGGCGCCGAGCCCAAAGCCAGCCAGGCCAGCGCCGTCACCAGAGCCGCACCCACCACCACCGGTACGAACACCGCCGAAGCGCGATCGGCCAGGCGCTGAATCGGGGCCCGGCTGCGCTGCGTCTGCGCCACCTGTCCCGCGATCTGCTGCAGAAGTGTGCCTTGGCCAACGCCGCGGGCGACGACGATCAGGCTGCCATTGCCATTGATCGTTCCGGCGTGGACCCGCTCACCGGGGCCGCGGCTCACTGGCAGCGACTCGCCGGTCAGCATTGACTCGTCGACGCTGGTCTCGCCCGACTCGATGACGCCGTCCACCGGCATCCCCTGGCCGGGCAGGACGCGCAGGCGATCGCCGATGCGGACCTCGGCGAGATCGATCTCCTGCTCGCTACCGTCTGGGCCGATGCGGCGGGCCTTGCGCGGCTGCAGACCCAGCAGGGCGCGCAGGGCGTCACCGGTGCGCTGACGGGCCCTCAGCTCCAGCACCTGGCCCAAGAGGACCAGCGTCGTGATCACCGCCGCCGATTCGAAGTACAGCGGCTCGTGTCCGCCCGCGTGACCCCCGGCCAGCGGGTGACCGATGCCCGGCAGCAGCAAGTAGGCCAGGCTGAAGCCGAAAGCCGCTGCGGTGCCCAAAAAAATCAGCGTAAACATGTTCAAGCTGCCCGAGCGCAGCGACGAGACGCCTCGCTGCCACAGCGGCCAGCCGGCCAGCAG
>DAORCZ010000043.1:10442-19135 GCA_035345735.1 Pseudomonadota bacterium
GTAGCTGCGGCGGGCGTGGGTTTTGCCGCCGGGCGGGGCGGGGGCGGCGACTTCAGGTAGTGCTCGGGATCGGCGGAAAACTTGGCGAGGCAGCGCGGATTGCAAAAGTAGTAGGTTGTGCCGGCGTACGCGAAGGAGCCGCCCTTGGGAGCCGCCTTGTTCACCGACATGCCGCAGATGGGATCGATCGCCGTCTGGGCGGCGGTTTCGGGCTGGGTCTGCGGGGGGGGCGCGGTTTCGGCTGCGGTTGCCGCGCTGGGGGGGGACGCGGCTGCGCTTGCGCCCGAGACACCCGGCTTTGGCTCGTCAGGCTGAGCGGCGGATGAAGACATGGCCTTAACCTACACACGCCGGCTGGTTCGGGCGAGTCGTATGCGGCTCTCCCGGCCAAACCGCTGAACCCGCGAGCTTCGCCGCAAAAACCGGTCCGAAGCCACCCCCTGCTTTTGATATTCTGGAGAGGAGTTACGAGTCCATGGCCAACCGATCGTCTACCCCCGGTACTCCGAACGCTCCCGGGACTCCTGGTCAGCCCGCAGGCAGCCGCAGTGCCAGCGCTATCGAATCGGTAGGGCGGGCGGGCTCTGTCGCGCCGAGCAGCGCCGTCGAACCCACTTCTGCCGTCGGGGCGGTGGCGAGCAGCGAGCGGGTCGAGGCCGTCGCAGGAGCCGCTCCCGTCGACAGCGCGGCAGCAGTCAGCGCGGCTCAGCGAGTCCTGGCCAGCGATCGCGTGCAGGGCATCATCGATGGGTTGCGGCGCGGGACGATCTCGCCCAACCAGGCGGTGCAAGAGCTGATCGACGATGTCGTGCAGCGCAGCCTGCCCGGGGTCAGCCCGGACTCGCCGCTCGTCGCGCAGCTTCGGACGCTGCTTTCCGCCTACGCCAAGGACGATCCGTACCTCGCCAGTCGCATCGAGCGGCTGGGTCCTCCATCGAGCCCAGGGACAGGACGATAACCATGCAAGCATGCAGGCGGCGCGGGTCGGCGCAGCAGACGATGATCTCAGCCGGCCTCCTTCGGGTCGGGGCGGTGGGTTTTGTGCTGTGGGCGCTGTGTGTGGCCTGCTCTGTCCCTGCTTGGGCGTCTCCGCCGACTGAGCCATCGCCGGCCAGGACGCCGGTTCTCCTCGCTAAGGCTGATACGCCAAGTCCGGCCAGCAGTGGGAGCGCGAGCTCGAAAGCGCCGCGCCTGCGCGTGACCATCGCCGTCCTGCCGGGCTCGGATGCCAGCGAAGACCTGCAGGTCGCGCTGCAGCGCGATCTCGGCGAAGCGCTGCGCAAGAACGCTCGCCTCGATATGAAGGATCTCGATGTGCGCCTGGCCGAGTTTGCGCAGGAGATGCCCTTTGATCAGGTTGAGCTGGCGCGGACGACGCTGCAGAAGGGCAAGGACGCCCTCTTCAAGATGGAGGTCGACAACGCCATCCTGCAGCTGTCGGATGCCGTCGATCAGCTGATCGCCGTCCTGCCCTACATCAAGAAGCAGGAGCTGGCCGATGCCATGATGGCGGTGGCGGTGGCGCATTATCAAAAAGGGAAGACGGCGCCGATGCAGCAGGCGCTCAAGCGGCTGCTGACCTGGCGTCCGAACCACACGCCGGATCCGGCGCAGGTGCCGCCGCAGATGAACGACGCCATCGAGTCGGTGCGGCAGCAGGTGGGGCAGCTCCCACGGGCCGATCTCAAGGTCTCGTCCGAGCCCTCGGGGGCGCAGGTCTTCGTCGATGGCGACTACATCGGTGTGGCCCCGCTGACCGTGCCCGGCCTGGCCATCGGTGAGCACTACGTGACGCTGAAGAAGCTGGGCTACAAGCGCGGTCTGCGCGTCGCCCAGGTCAAAGAGAGCGGCGGCTCGCCGGTGCTCGGCAAGCTGCAGCGCAACGAGAAGTACCTCTTGGTCGAGCAGGCGATCGCCAAGGTGGCGCCACAGATGGGGCAGAGCCCGATCGACACGGTTGTCGACAACCTGCGCGAGACGCTGTTCCTGGATCAGACGGTGTTCATCAAGGTCAAAAAGCTCGCGGGGGACGAGGTCGAGCTCGGTGCCTATCTGTACGATCTGCGCAGCCGCCGACTCCTCAACCAGCAGACCAGCAAGCTGCGTGCTCCGGCTGGGGTGCCGGCAGCCGGCGCCTTGGCCAGCGTCAGTGATCGTCTGTACACCGGGGTCAGCTACGACGGCGGTCTGCAGGCTCCGGTCGATGCACCCCCGCCTGCCCCCGCCGATACCCGGCCGCTGTACAAGCGCTGGTGGTTCTGGGCCGCCGTCGGGGTGATCGCGGTGGGCACGGTCACGGCGATTGCCGTCGGGGCCTCGCAGCGCAACACCAGCTGTCCGAGCGGCCACGTCTGCACCGGGGCCATCGGCCTCGCGCTGTCGTACTAGCGAGTCCTTCCCCAAGCCGGCCTCGCCCGGTCTTCCGGATCGGCTCTGCCCTCTCTCCATCGTCTCTTTCCCTGCGAGGGTCCCATGGCGAAAAAGCCTGCCGCGACACCGTTTACCGCCATCCTCAGCGAGGTTGGTCGCAGCGATACGACCGACCCCGGGCACGCCTGGCTGGGCATGGAGCCGACGTTTAGCAGCAAGAAGTCCGTCAAGCTGTGGGCCAAGCTGTCGCAGACCGAGGAGATGGAGGATCAGTTCTTCGAACATCCCTACATCCGCAAGAAAGAGAAAGCCGTCGCCCAGGCGATGCTGAAGAAGTATCGCGCAGCGCGCGAGCGCGGCGAGCCCTGGTGCCTGTTCGATACCGTCGAGCGGCGTCGCGATCTCGATCAGTGGCAGGTGCGACGGCAGAACCTCGACTTTCGCTGCGATGGCGATGACAACGTCTTTACGGTGCGCTTCGGCCTCGATCCTGAGGTCTTCGAGTTCAGCATCAAGCCGGTGCCGGTGCAGTGGCTGTACGACGCGCGCTTCGTTCGCTTTCTGCAAGAGATCGTCTGGGACGTGCCGCAGGAACTTGGGCTGCGTAGCTCGATCGAGCACGGCGGCTGTCAGTTCTCGCTGTCGGCCAAGACCTTCATGGGCGGCAGTCTGCTGTGTGATCAGCTCGCCGATCGGCTCAACCATCCCGAGCTGTGCAGCTTTCTTTTCGACTATCCCAACTGCGATGATCGCTGCTATCGCGCGACGCCGCGACGACGCGAGGCCTTCCTGCGCATCGTCGAGCAGTACTGGGCTGGCGCCTTCCATCCGCGCGCCATCGGGCCGCTGACCGTCGAAAATGCCCTGCTGGACTATGGCTTTGCCCCCGCCGCGCAGCCACCTCCCGGCTTGATGGGGGGTCACGGACCGATCGGCAACCGGCAGGAGATCTTTCAGACCAACTTTGCTTTTGGTCGCGCCGTGCGACTCCTGGCGCAGAACGTTCACCCCGGCTACTGGCAGGGGGCGCATCCCGACTCGATGGGCTATCGCCCCGATCAGATCATGCGCTACAGCGAGGGCAACCTGAACCGCCTGCGCATCCGCGGCGAGTATCACGTAAAGAGCGGCGAGGTGCTGGAGCCCGACAGCGTGCCACCGCTGTCCGCACCGCTTGCCCACACCATGCTGTACAACGAGGCCAGCGTCGAAGTGCGGGCGCAGTTTGGACGCACCAGTGCTCGCGACTTTGTCGAAGCGGTGCTGCTGGATGTGCATCGCGCACAGTACCTGCAAGATCACCCCGGGGTGCGACTAGAAAAGACGCTGCTGCAAGATCAGCTCCTCGCGGATGCCGAAGCGACGCTGATCCGCCATGGCCGGCGGGCCCGCTTGGAAGAGCTGCGGATCGAGGCCAAGGAGAGCAACGCCGAGGCCTCGGGTGGCCGCATCAACAGCGACCAGATCGAGCCCGAGGCGCTGTTCTGGGAGGCGTTCTATGTCCTGCCACAGCGCGAGCAGGCGCTGATCGCCCGCGAGGTTTTAACGGGTCTTGTCGCCCGCGTCACCGAGTCTTCGACCTACGATCCGCGCCGTCACCGCAAGCCAGGCAGCCCTGGCTGGCTGGACACGGTCGACAGCGATGTCATGGAGTGGCACCGCCATCGCGTCCTGCCGCTCTTGTGGCCGCTCCTTGCGTCGGAGTCGGACCTGATTGCAGGTCCGGAGCACGAGGCGATCCGCACGGAGTTGAGTCGTTATCGACTCGATCCCGAGCGCTACCTGACGCGCCGGCCGCCCTGGGGATTCGGAGAGGATCCCGAGCCCTGGCAGCCGCCAAAAGCCTGACTGAGGCGGGGGGGCTTGAGGCATACTGCGGCGGTGCAATCGAGCGAGGCAGATATGAACCGTAAGGCAGAGACTGGGCCTGGCACTCCCCCGACGGAACAGGAGAGAGCGCAGGGCCTGCAGATTATCTCTGGGCGGGTGCGCGACATCCCCGACTTCCCCAAGCCCGGCATCCTGTTTAAGGACATCACGCCGCTGCTCTCGGACGCGGCGACCTTTCAGGTCACGCTGCGGCTCTTGGAGGACCGGGTGCGCAAGCTGGCCCCAAGTCGCCTCGTCGGCATTGAGTCGCGCGGCTTCCTGTTCGCGGCCCCGCTCGCCGACCGCCTGGGCATTGGCGTCGCCCCGGTGCGCAAACCGGGCAAGCTGCCGTATCGCGTGGTGCGCGAGGAGTACACGCTGGAGTACGGCAGCGGCGTGCTGGAGATGCACGAAGATGCGGTGGCCGGCGAGCGCGTGGTGATCATCGACGATCTCTTGGCCACGGGGGGCACCGCTGCCGCGGCGGCTCGGCTGTGTCAGCGCTTGGGGGCCGAAGTGGCCGGTCACGTGTTTGTGATTGAGCTGGCCTTCCTACCCGGTCGCCGCCTGCTGGGCGACACGCAGGTCGAGTCGCTGCTCGTCTACAGCTAGTTGGCGTCCCGCCCGCGTCGTCCTTCATCCTCCACCTGATTAAGTAGTTGAACGTGGCCAGGCCGACCCGGCTACTCTGTCCCCCCTAGTCCAACCGCGGCCCAGGCCGCCCGCACCGCCTCGTCGCCGGCGTCGCCCAAAAGGTCGCGGCCGGCGTGGCGCATCGCCTGCCGAATCTGGGAAAAGTCGCTATATCGCAGGGCGTAGTAAGTAACCGTCCGCATGATGAGGGCGGCGGTCGCATCCGCGCCCAGCTGCCCTGCAAGCAGGTAGCCGACGTGGCCGACTGGGCCGGCGTTGCGGCGGATGCCGTCGGGTCCGGGGTCGGTGCTGAGCTCGGCCAGGGTCTGGGCCTGGTCGGTGCGGTGCGGCTGCGCCAGATCGGCGAGCGCGCCAGCGTGGTCGTTCCCAGCTGGGCCTAGGAAGAGCTCTTCACCGACGGTGAAGTTGCCGCGATCGGGGCGCACATGCTGCTCGATCAGACAGGCGAGGAGGTTGGCCAGTCCTTCGTCGATGGCGGCGCTCTCGCCCGACTGAGCGAGGTCGGCCTGGCCGCGGATGACGGCGTGCGCGTACTCGTGGGCGACGACGTCGAAGGCTGAGCCGAGCGGTGCGATGCTGCGGCCGTCCCCATCGCTGAAGAACAGGCGCTCGCCGTCGAAGCGGGCCCAGCTTACGACCTCGGCGGGGGCGGCGGGGTTGCCGGGCTCGGCGGCGGCGTCGCGGTAGTGGGTGATGGCGCCGATGCCATGGCTCTTGCCGTCCCAGCCGAAGAGCTGCTGCTCGCGGCCGAAGTAGTCCCAGAGCCGCTGCAGGTGGGCGTGGACGTCGACGGCGAGGCCGGCGGTGGGGCTGCTGCTGTGGCTGTCCCAGCGATTGGGGGCGGGGCTCTCGACGGTGCGGCCGGGCAGGCGGTCGCCGGGGTGGGTGGCGGTGACGCGCAGGTCGCCGCGCGTCGGGTCCTGCAGCAGAAAGCGCTCGCCGCGCTGCGCGATGTCGAGCACGTAGTCGCCTCCCAGGGCTCCCCGGCCACGACCCTTCATCGGTAGCGTCACATCAAGGCGCGCGACGAGCTCCTCGCGTAGCAGAAGCTGGCCGTCGTGGGCATCGATGAACAGGGCCTCGCGCTGCGGTCGATCCCCCTTTTGGCCGGCAAGCTCGACGCGGTGGGCGAGGCGCAGGCGATCGCCAAGCCACAGGTAGTGCAAGCTGGGGCTCTTGCTGGTCAGGCTGGCGCTGGGCCCCCCGTCGGCCCGGGCGAGGTTGAGGGCCTGCTGACGGGCCGCCTCGGCGCCAAAGCTAGGCAGCGGGGCGGGCGTGGCGGTTCCGGCGATCGGCGGCAGGTGAGCATGCAGGCGCAGGATGCGGCCGGTGGCGTCGAGATGGACGGCGAGCTGGCTCCCCCAGATCGGCAGGCGGTTGCGCTCGACGGTGAACCACAGGTGACGCATGCCCAGCGGGTCAGAGGTGGTCTGCTCCAGATCGAGGGCGTCACCGCGCTCAAGTCCGAACAGCGGACGGAAGCGCAGCAGGAGATCGCGCACCGCGCTCCCCAGGCCGCTGGTGTTTTGGATCTGCGGCGGCTGCCGGAAGTCGAGGTCGCTGACCGTGCCGTGCTGGGGATGTCGCAGGAGCTCAACTGGGCCCAGGCTGCGCTGCAGGAGGGCGAGGGCTTGCTCGGCTGCCGCAGCGCCCTCGCCAAAGCCGGCCTGATCATCGCGACTGCAGCCGAAGGAGAGACCGAACAGCAGGCCGACGAGCAGCCCGACGCCGATTGGGCGAGGAGAACGAGTGCGAGGAGACAGACGAGAGAGGGAAGACAGAAGAGCCGCGAGCATGAGCGGCAGGAATGCAAGCGCGGGGCCGGACATCGCGGGTGTCGTCATCGGCGACTCAGCGACGGAGCGTTGGTCGAGCGTCGCCGGTTCATAGCGCGGACCTGTCCGCCCCGCGGACGGTTGGCCGGCAGCCGGACAGCGCTGTCCGTCTTTCGGACCGCCGCGCCACAGGCAATTGCGCTATGTTCCGCGCATGAAGCGGCTGGCTCTTTCTCTGCGTCTGTTCTCGACGGCGGTTCCCCTGCTTGCGCTGGCCTGCGAGGGGCCGGCGGTCACCGCGATGCACGTGCTGCCCGGCGGGGCGAGCGATGCGGCGGACATGGATTTCTTCGCGCTGCCGTTCCCCAGCGACCTGCGGCTCAAGGGCGGGGCTTTCGATCTGTCGCGGCTGCCCAAGGTGGCGGGTCAGCCGGGCAAATATGCCCAGTTTCTCGACGGGCGCATCGATGGTGCGGGTCCGGGCGCGGGGATCTATTTCCGCTTTGCGGCGGCGCTGGATCCGAAGACCCTGCCGATCGATGGGGCGGCCAGCGTGAGCGAGCGCTCGTCGGCCTTTGTCGTCGATATCACGCCAGGCTCGCCGACCTATGGCACGCGCCAGCCAGTGCTGACGGCCTTCCACGCCGAGGCGGGGCAGTTCATCGGCAAGAACTGGCTGTCGCTGCGTCCGGTGCCGGGTCTGCCGCTGCGTCCGGGCACGACCTACGCCGCGGTGGTGACGAGTCGGGTGCGCGGGGCCGGTGGCGAGTCGGTGAGCGCGCCCGCGGATCTCGAGCGCCTGCTCGATCGCAGCCAGCCCGATGCCGAGCCGTATCGTTCAGCCTGGGCTCGCTATGGCGCGCTGCGTGGCTATCTAGAGGACGCGCCGCTGTCCGGGCAGGTGGTGCAGGCGACGGTGTTTACCACCAGCAAGCCGACCGAGACGATGAGCGCGATGCGCGAGGTGGTCTATTCGCTGCCCGCGCCGCAGCCCAAGGATCTGACGTATCTGCGTCCGCACGACGGGCTGGCGCAGCTTTATACCGGGCGCTTCGACTCGCCGAACTTTCAGAACGGCGAGCCGCCCTATTTCGACGGTGGCGGTGATCTGAAGCGCGATGGCAACGGCCGGCCACAGGTGGCGCGCACTGAGTCGCTGCGCTTTGCGCTGTCGCTGCCCAATGCCGAGATGCCGGCGTCGGGCTGGCCGGTGATTTTGTATGCGCACGGCACCGGCGGCGACTACCTGACGTTTGTCCGCGAAGGGCTGGATACGCGCGCCGCCTTCGTCGAGCTTCCCGACGGGAAGACGATGCGGATGGCGATGATCGGCATCGA
Organism: Pseudomonadota bacterium; assembly: GCA_035345735.1. Classification (GTDB taxonomy): domain Bacteria; phylum Myxococcota_A; class Polyangia; order Palsa-1104; family JAEUJZ01; genus JAEUJZ01. Next base: position 18,449 of record DAORCZ010000043.1, read on the forward strand.
TCAGGTGCTGCACGGACCGCGCGATCCGCAGCACAGCGATCCCGAGATCACGTTCTTCAACATGCAGAACCTCGATGCGGCGCGCGACAACGTCAAGCAGGGGGCGGCCGATGATTTTCAGCTGCTGCGCTTGGTGGAAAACTTCAGCATCGGAAGCGCGCCGGGGACGGGGCAGCCGATTCGCTTCGATCCTTCGCGAATCTATTTCATGGGGCACTCGCAGGGCGGGCTGACCGGGCCGCTGTTCCTGGGCGTCGAGCCGAAGGTGAAAGCGGCCGTGCTGTCGGGGGCCGGCTCGGTGCTGATCTTGTCGCTGCTCAACAAGCGCGCGCCGACCGATATCGCGGCCCTGGTTGAGGGGCTCTTGATGGAGCCAGCGACGGAAGATCACCCGCTGCTAAACCTGCTGCAGGCCTTCTTCGAGTCGTCGGATCCGAACAACTATGGCCCGCTTCTGGTGCAGCGACCGCCGGCCGGAGCGGCGCCCAAGCACGTGTTTCAGACGCTGGGGCTGGTCGACAACTACACGCCGGTGCCGAACATCGCGGCCTTTGCGCTGTCGATGGGAGTGCAGCCGATCGAGCCGCGGCTCTACGACATCTCGGGCCTGGGGCTGACGCCGCAGCGCTGGGGGACGTCACCGGTGCAGGGCAATGCGGCGCGCGGACAGGCGACGGCGGTGCTGCG